>JADLCC010000212.1 GCA_020847425.1 Saprospiraceae bacterium | reverse complement strand
GGTGAGGTTAACCCATAAGTCTGGGTATTCTGTGAATGCGTTTGGTTTTGGTCGGCTACGCCCCTCGGAGAGTAATTGGAACACGGATCGAACGGATGAGACACGGATTAAAACGGATTGTTAGTGGCCTGACGGCCACTCGTTTTGATTTTTTACGGATCAAAGCCCCGCCCCGCCTTTGGCGGGGCGGGGCGGGTGGATACAGGGGCGTCAGAGATGAAACGTAAACCATAAATTGTACGTAAATATTTGCCTGGTTTATACAAGAAGTCGATTTACTCTACGGTCCGCCGAAGGCGGAATCCGTAAAAAATCAAAAATAAGTGGCCGTCAGGCCACAAAAAATCCGTTTTAATCCGTGTCTAATCCGTTCGATCCGTGTTCCCATCACTCTACGAGGGGCGTAGCCGAACCCATCAAAAGGCATTTTAATTGTTTACAAAACTCCCCCATTTATGGGTTAACCTCACCCGTTGGAGAGGGGCCGGGGGGTGAGGTCAAAAACCACCACCAACATGCTACCCATCGAAGTCATTTCCGCCGGCGCCGGTTCCGGAAAAACCTACCGGCTCACCGGGCGCATGGTGGAACTCCTGCAGGATGGCGTGCGTCCTTCGGGCATCGTCGCCACCACGTTTACCCAGAAAGCGGCTGCGGAACTGCAGGAGCGCGTGCGGGTGCGGCTGCTCGAAGAAGGCATGAGCGAGGCGGCAAACGAACTCGGCTCGGCGCTGATCGGAACGGTGCACAGCATCGGTACCCGGCTGCTACAGCGCTTCGCTTTTGAGGCGGGCGTGTCGCCGCTGGTTGAAATCATTGCCGATAGCGACAGCCAGCGCCTGTTTAACGAGTCGCTGGCCCAGGTGCTGACACCGACGCGGATCGAACGCATGAACCAGCTGGCCGACCGCCTCGGCCTGTCCAAAAAGAAAGCCACCGGAGATACCTACGATTGGCGGCGCAGTATCCGGGAAATGACCGATGTGGCGCGCGCGAATAATTTTTCCAAAAAAGTATTGGAAACCAGCAAGTTATATTCATGGGAATCTTTTGAGCGACTGTTGCCGCCCGTGCAAAATACCGACCCCGTGGTGTGGAACAATCGCCTGCTTTCCGCCATCGATCAGGCCGTGGCGGCCCTGGAAGCCAATGAAAACGATACCACCAAGGTTACCCAGGACGCCATGGCCACCCTGCGCGATTTTCAAAACCAACTCAAATACCGCGGCGAACTTTACTGGCACGAGTGGGTAAAAATCTCCAAAACCAATGCCTCCAAAAAAAGCAACGATTTGCTCGAAGAGGTACACGAACTCGCGCTCCGCCACGACGAGCACCCGCAGTTCCGGGCCGATATCAAAGGTTTTATGGACCTGGTGTTCGATATCGCCACAGATGCCCTCGGCGAATACGAGCAATACAAGAAAAAACGCGGGCTCATCGACTACACCGATATGGAAACGTACGTCAGCCAACTGCTGCGCGTGCAGTCCGTACGGGATACTTTGTCCCGTGAAATCGACCTGTTGCTGGTCGACGAGTTCCAGGACACCTCGCCGATCCAACTGGATATTTTCCTGCAAATCAGTCGACTAGCCAAGCGCTCCATCTGGGTGGGCGACCCCAAGCAAAGTATTTACGGTTTTCGCGGGGCCGATCCGGCGCTTATGCAGGCCATCATTCAGGCCACCGGCGGTGTAAAGGACAACAATATTCTGAAGCAGTCGTGGCGCAGCCGGCCGGATATCGTGCATGCCGTCAATGCTATTTTTACCCGTGCATTTCCGGATATTCCGGAAGAACAGGTGGCGCTGCAACCGGCTCGAAAAGACGATGCCGCATTGGCGCCCGCGCTCCAGCACTGGCATTTTCTTTCAGGGCTCGATGAAAACAAAGTACCCGGAAAACCCTGGGTGCAAAACTGCATCGCCGACCAGATTGGGATTATGCTGGAGCGTAAAGTGTTGATTTACAATAAAAAAACGAAAGAAACGCGCCCGGTGCGCCCGGGCGATATCGCAGTGCTTTGCCGCGATAACCGCGACTGCCTGGATATGGCCGACGCCTTGCACCGCGCCGGACTCAAGGCTGCCATCAGCCGAACTGGACTGCTGGATACACAGGAAGCCAAACTTGCACTGGCCTGCATGAAATACCTGCTCACGCCTTCCGACGCGCTGAGCGCGGCAGAAATCCTGTTGCTGACCAACCAGATGACGCTGGAAGCAATGGTGGATAGCCGCCTGGAATGGCTCCACGCCGATCAGGGGCCGATGCGCTCGTCGTGGGCCACGCAGGACACGATGCTTGAACAGTTGCTGCAACTCCGCCCGCGCATCGCCGACCTGTCCGCCTCCGAAATACTCAATCTTGTGCTCGACGAACTCGACCTGCGCCGCCTCGTGGTGCCGCTGGGGCAGGTCAACCAGCGCCTCGACAACCTCGACCGCCTGCGCCGTTATGCACTCGATTACGAATCTGCCTGCAACCGCCTGCACTCGGCTGCTTCGCTCGGCGGTTTTTTGTTGTGGATCAATGATTTATCGCGCAATCAACTGGATGCGCAGGGCTCCGGTGAAAGTGAAGACGCTGTAAAAGTGCTCACCTACCACCGCAGCAAGGGACTGGAATACCCCGTCGCGATTTGCAACAACCTCGACGAACCGCTGAAAGAGCGCATCTGGGGGCTGAACCTGGTGGCGGAAACGGCCGAGCCGGATATCAACAACATTCTGGGCAACCGCCGGCTGCGTTTTTGGGTAAATCCGTATGCCGACCAGTTTCAAAAAACACACCTCGAAGAAACGCTGCTGCAAACGGAAGAATGGGCTGCCGCTACCCGCCTGGCGCTGGAAGAAGAGGCCCGGTTGCTGTATGTCGGACTGACCCGCGCCCGCGACTACCTGGTGTTTCCGACCGTGCGCAAGCCTTCCAAATGGCTCAATAGGGTGTTCAATCAGGGCGACGAATCTATCCCGACCCTGGATCCAAATTCCGAAGAAACGCCGTTTTATTACAATGGAATGCCGCTCTTGGCGGCCACGGAATGCGCCATAAAACCCAAAGATTTTCCGGAAGCCGACCCGGACACCACGCCCCTGCCATTTCACTCCGCCCGGCTGGGTCGCCGCCCGGTGCCCCGCGCGCCGCTTTTTATCGATGCGGTGGGGGAACTGCCGCCCGGTTTCCACCCGCAATGGGGCGAGCCCCGGCCTTTTGCGCCCTGGCTGGCGTTTCGTGGCGATTATTCGGCGCCGCTGGGCAATGCTGTGCAAGCCTTGCTGGGTGTTGGTTTGTATCCGGTCACAAACGAACAATTGCTGCAAACCGCCCGCAAACAATTGCAAATCAGGGTATTAACGGAAGCGCTTTCGCCGGATCAACTGTTGCAACACGCAGCGGCGTTCCGCATTTTTTTGGAACAGGCGTATGCCCCGACAGACACACATCTTCAGTTTCCACTGGAAGGCTGGCATGGCAAACGACTGCTGCAACTACAACCGGATATTTTTCTGGAAAATGAGGATACGGTGGTAGCGATCCAGTTTGCCGGCTTTGCGGAAGGCATGAAAAAATGGAAAAACCAGGCGCAGGCACTGGCGCCGCTGATGGGCTGGACGCAGGTGTTGCTCCGGCAGTTGTTCCCACAGAAAAAAGTAGCGCTATGGGTGGTGTTCCCTATGGAGGGGCAGGCGGTGGAGGCGATTATGTGATGGCTCGCATATTCAAATACCCGCAAAAATCACCCCGCCATCGGATATATCTGCGCCATCGCATAAGCGAATACCCCAAACAGGATGCTCCCGATCAGCACCCCCAGTGCCAGGGGTTTGTCGTCGCTGGTTTTCACCATGAACAGGCCGCCGATGATGCCGCCGACAACAAGAAAGTAGTACGGAATGATGTATTGCAAAGCGCAAAAGATAGCAAATGTGGCGATGGCGCGGAGTAGGGTAGGGAGAACCATGGTAGAAGTGAGAGGTGAGAAGTGAGAAGTGAGAGGGTGCTTTGCCCTTGGTATTGGAAATAGAAAATTACCTTTCGGAATGCGGATATATTTGGATTAAGTAATTAAAAATCAAAGTATTGAAGATTTGATACCAGCCAGAATCACCCATGCTACTACCAAAAAAATACCAAGCGGGAGATTCTCACTTCTCACTTCTCTCACGCCCACTTCCTTCTCCCCAACGACAACACCGTAGCCGCCAGGAACAGCACAATGACGGACAGGAAATACACCGCATCTCGGCTGTCAACAACGCCCCGGCTGATGGAATCGTAGTGGTAAGCGATGCCGATAGATTGCACGATATCATCCGTTTTTCCAAAAAAAACGGGTAGCCGGCTCAGCGAATCGAAGGCCATGTAAGACATGAAGCACAAAAAAGTAGCCAGCACGAAAGCCACGATCTGGTTGTTAGTGAGCGAACTGGCAAATACCCCGATGGCGACAAATGCGCCGGCCAGGGCAAACAACCCGATATAGGAACCCATGATGCCACCCGAATCGAGGTTGCCGCGCGGGGCGCCCAGTTGATACACCGTAATGTAATACAACACCGTGGGCAGCAGGGAAAACAATACCAGTGTCAGGCAGGCCAGGAATTTGCCGCCGACAATCTGCCAGTCGGAAATAGGGCGGGTGACCAGCAATTCGATGGTGCCGCTTTGTTTTTCTTCCGCAAATGTGCGCATCGTAACCGCCGGGATCAGGAACAGGAAAACCATGGGTGCGATGCCGAACAAGGCATCCATGTTGGCATAATTGTTATCCAGCACGCTGTATTCCGGAAATACCCACATCACCAGGCCCATCAGCACGAGGAAAGTGCCGATGACGATGTAGCCGATCAGCGAGGCAAAAAAGGTATTGATTTCTTTAAAATAGATAGCGAACATAGTATAAAAGGCAAAAAGCAAATTGCAAAAGGCAATGTGAGCCGCTGAATGAAAAGCAGTTGGCACATTGCCTTTTGCAATTTGCCCTTTAGTTATTTAGTTAGTTGCTGGAACACATCCTCCACGCTGAACAGTTCTTTGTGCAATTCCAGCAGCGTCAGTTTCTGGTCCACAGCGAAAGCGAACACATCGGCACGGATATCATGCGCTGCGGAAGCCGTCAATTGCCAGGTATTGGGCCCGACCGATTTCACCGACTGCACGTTTTTTATCTTTTTCAACAGTTTTTCATCGGTTTTTCCGGCAAATTCTACGGTCACGATGCTTTGCCCGCTGAATTGTTGTTTCAATTCCTGAATCGGTGCATTGGCTACCAGTTTGCCTTTGTTGATGATGATAGCGCGGTCGCAGACCGCCTCCACTTCACCGAGAATGTGGGTGCTGAGGATCACCGTTTTTTCGCGGCCCAGGTCTTTGATCAACTGCCGGATTTCGATGATCTGGTTGGGGTCCAGACCCGAAGTCGGCTCATCGAGGATCAGCACTTCCGGGTCGTGCAGCATGGCCTGCGCCAGTCCGACACGCTGGCGGTAGCCTTTGGACAGTTCGCCGATTTGTTTGTGGCGGTGGCTGCTGAGGCCGGTCCGTTCCACCATTTCGTCGATCCGGCGGGCGGCATTGGGCACCTTGTGTACGCCAGCAGTGAAAGTCAGGTATTCCCGCACGTACATATCGCGGTAGAGCGGATTGTGTTCGGGCAGGTAGCCCACGCGACGGCGCGATTCCATCGGGTTTTCGGACACATCGTATCCGCAAACCTCGACCTTGCCGCCTGTTTGAGGCAGGTAGCCGGTAATGATTTTCATGGTCGTCGTTTTACCGGCGCCATTGGGGCCCAGAAAACCGAGCACTTCACCCTTGTGCGCTTCAAACGAGACATCGTCCACAGCGTGCTGGGTTTCAAATATTTTGATGAGATTGCTAACTTTGACAGACATATCGGCTGCAAAAGTATCAAAAAACGCACACTACTGGACATTTTTTAGCTTGGGTGAAAAACCGGTATGCTGGAACGCTGTTCCGGCATGGTCAATAGCCAAGAATTGCCGGAACAGCGTTCCGGCGTACAAAAAATGTCCAGTAGTGTGCAAAAAATGTCCGCCCGAAAACACTTTTCTACAGTTGTAAAAGAAAATTCGGAAGTACGCCAATAAGTCAGCCCGCTTCGGGTTAAAGCATGAACACGCTCTTCATTGTTCTTGTAAAAATCTTTGTGTTCTTTGCAGTAAAAATCCATCCACTCCAAATTTATATGAACAAGATGAACAAGCATTTTTTATTCATAGTCTACACATCGCTTGCCACTGCAACCGGCATTCAGGCCGCTGGTTACCAGGTTCCGGCAGACACCGTGCCTGTGCCGCAGCCTGTTGTGCTGGAAATGGCTGTGCCAAATCAAAATCCGGTAGAAAAACCAAAAACAACGGATAAAACGGCCAACCTGCCCGGCGCCACACTGGAGATCATGTCCATAAAGCAAGATGGGATTTCCCATGCCGCATTCGACTCTATTTTACAACGATACGTCAGTGCAAAAGGACGGGTCAATTACAAAGGCCTGAAAGCGCATAAGGCAGACCTGGACGCGTATTGCCAGACCCTTTCCGAAAATCCTGTGCAGGATGATTGGAGCCGGGAAGAACAAATGGTCTACTGGATCAATGCCTATAATGCGTTTACCCTGCAATTGATCGTAACGCATTACCCCATCAAAAGCATCCTGAACCTCGACGGTGGCAAAACCTGGGATGTAAAACGCATCAAGATCGGCGGGGAAAAATACAGCCTCAACAACATTGAGAATGACATACTTCGCCCCTTGTTCAAAGACGCCAGGATTCACTTCGCCATCAATTGCGCTGCAAAAAGTTGTCCGCCGCTCCTGAACCGGGCTTATTCGGCAAAATACCTGGAGACTTACCTGGACGCGCGCACCAAAGCGTTCATCAACGACCCCGCTTTTAATCAATTCAGCGCAGGTAAAGCCAGTGTTAGCAAGATCTTTGAATGGTACGCGGTCGATTTCGGTAACCTCAATAAATTCCTGAACCGCTACGTGAAGCAGCAGTTAAAAGGCAATACTACGGTGTTGTTTATGGAGTATGACTGGGGGCTGAACGAGTGAAATCGTGAGTCGTCAATCGTGAGTCGTGAGTGGTACTTCGCTCAATACTATCATATAAAGTTTGAG
>JADLCC010000211.1 GCA_020847425.1 Saprospiraceae bacterium | reverse complement strand
GCAAAATTGTTGCGCAATCACCTGCGCAGAACATACGCCTGGAAGTCAATAAATCCGGCAAAACAAGCCATGTGATCAGCCTCGCCAACCCGCGCCTCTGGAACCTGGACGATCCGTATTTGTACCGCATTCAGGTAAATCTGAAAAAAGCCGGAAAATTAGTGGATCGCCAAACGCTCAAATTCGGGTTTCGCAACATCGAGATCAAGCCCGACGGGATGTTTTTGAACGGCAAAAAAATGAAAATCCTGGGCGTCAATTGCCACCAGGACCACGCGGGTGTCGGTAGCGCGCTACCGGATTACCTGCAATATTACCGCATCAAACTGCTCAAAAACCTCGGCGTGAACGCCTACCGCACCAGCCACAACCCACCGACGCCTGAATTGCTTGACGCCTGCGACAGCCTTGGTATGCTGGTCATGGATGAAACGCGCCTGCTCAACAGCGGCCCGGAATACATGGATCAGTTTGTCCGCCTGCTGAAACGCGACCGCAGCCGGACCAGCGTATTCATGTGGTCCATCGGCAATGAAGAGGGCTGGATACACACCACGCCGACCGGCAAAAATATTGCGGAGACTTTCCTTAAAAAGCAACACGAACTCGACCCGACCCGGACTGCAACCTACGCTGCTGATTTGGCCAACGTCTACAACGGCGTCAATGAAGTAATTCCGGTGCGCAGTTTCAATTACCGGCAATTTGCCGTGGCGGATTACCACCGCGACCACCCGAACCAGCCCATCATCGGCACCGAAATGGGCAGCACGGTAACCACCCGGGGGATTTATGAAAAAGACACGATTCGGGCGTATGTGCCCGACCAGGATATCACAGCGCCCTGGTGGGCCAGCACGGCGGAAACCTGGTGGACCCTGGCGGCAGATAATGATTTCTGGCTCGGCGGATTCGTCTGGACGGGAATCGATTACCGCGGCGAACCGACACCCTACATCTGGCCGAACATCAATTCGCATTTCGGCATTATGGATATGTGCGGTTTCCCGAAAAACATTTACTACTACTATCAATCCTGGTGGACCGACAAAGACATCCTGCATATTTCCCCACACTGGAACTGGCGCGGAAAACGCGGCGAACCCATCGAGGTTTGGGTCAATTCCAATGCGGATGACGTGGAATTGTTTTTAAATGGGACCAGCCTTGGTAAAAAAACGATGCCCCGCAACGGCCACCTGAACTGGACGGTCGATTACCAGCCGGGCAAACTGGAAGCAGTAGGAAATAAAGCGGGCAAAATGCTGAAAGCCAAAGTCGAAACCACTGGTATTCCCACGGAAATCGTGCTCACGCCGTACAAAACGACGATGATGGCTGATGGACAGGATGTTACAGTGATGAACGTTACGGCAATCGACAGTGAAGGCCGCGAAGTGCCCGATGCCAACAACATGATCCAGTTTGTTATCGAAGGCGACGCCAAAATCATCGGCGTCGGCAACGGCGACCCATCCAGCCACGAACCGGATAAATGTACCGACGGCGCCTGGGAGCGCAGCCTGTTCAACGGGAAATGCCAGGTGTTGGTTCGGGCAGGCAACAAGGCGGATAAGATTCATTTTGAAGCGCGTTCGCCCAATTTGTGGGCGGGTTCTACCGATATTCATACGGTCAGCCCGGCCAGTCTAGCCAGTGTCACTATCGACCCAAAATATATACTGAAAGGAGACGCCGCCAAACCCCGGAAAGTGGATAACATGATCGGCGCTGACATTTCCTTTTTGCCAGAACTGGAAGCGCGCGGCATAAAATTTAAGGACAACGGCGTGGAAAAAGACGCCATGGAAATCCTGAAATCGCACGGTTTTAACTATGTCCGCCTGCGTATTTTTAACGACCCGGCACTGGAAAAAGGTTACTCGCCTCAAAAAGGATTTTGCGACCTCGAATACACCAAAGCCATGGCCAAACGTGTGAAAGCCTCCGGTATGAAACTGCTGCTGGATTTCCATTACAGCGATTACTGGGCGGATCCGGGCAAACAGTTCAAACCCAAAGCCTGGGAAGGCCTGGATTTTGAAGGCTTGAAAAAAGCGCTGTACGATTACACGTTTGACGTGATCAGCCAGTTGAAAGCGCAGGGTACGCCGCCGGATATGGTACAAATCGGGAATGAAATCAACCACGGCATCGTCTGGCCCGAAGGTTCAGTTGCTAACCTGGATAGCCTCGCGCAACTGCTCTGCGCGGGTACCGCCGCAGTGAAAGCCGTCGAGCCGAATACTGTGATGATGCTTCATGTGGCGCTGGGCGGGCAGAACGACGAGTCGGTGTTTTTTATCGAAAACATGTTGCGCCGCGGCGTCCATTTCGATATCATCGGCGAATCGTATTACCCTAAATGGCACGGCACTTTGGACGACCTGCGCGATAACCTCAACGACCTGGTCCGCCGTTTTGATAAAGATGTGGTGGTGGTGGAGTATTCCGCCAAAAAAGAAGAAGTCCACAAAATTGTATTCGATATTGCCGGCGGCCGTGGAAAAGGCACGTTTATCTGGGAGCCATTGAACACCTGGGAATCGGTGTTCGACCGGGAAGGGAAATCGAATGACTGGTTGAAGTTGTATGATGAGTTGAAAAAGCGGTATTTAGATAAATAGGAACGCAATCAGCGTCCCCACACCTCATCTATCTGATTCTGAAGATATTGCAAAGCCGGAACCGCAATATCGGATATGTTTTTCCACCTGCCCTCGACCCCGATTTTTTGGTGGTAACCGATGGAGCGTAGCGCTTGCAGATATGGCCTGAAGTCAGTGCCGGTGACACCAGGTGCAGTTCGCTGCTCTTTTTCGGCAATTTCAACATGCACCAGGTATTTTCTGGTTTTTTTGAGGATTGCAGGCGATTCACCTTCCTTGAGCATGTGGTAAATATCCGCGTTCAGCCGCAAATTGGGGTGGTTCACTTTTTTGACGATATAGAGCGCTTCTTCAACGGTATTGATAAAATTGGTTTCCGTGGAATTCAGGTTTTCAAGTGCTAGCACTATGTGGTTGCGCGCTGCCACATCTGCAATTTTTTTACTGATTGCGATCATCTGGCGTGTGGCAATTTTCCGGTCGAACCCATCCGGAATCCTGCGGGCGCCGCCGCTGCCCCAGATGATCATCCGGATATTCGTTTGGCTCAGTCGAAACATGATGCTGTCCACGTAAGACAGCACCGCTTTTTCATCCACGTTTGGGCCGACCAGTTTCAGGTCGCCGGGTATAAATAAATTGACCGCATAAACCGGCGTTTTAAGGCGCTGGAAAAGCGCCACGTTCTGCTGAAACGCGGCATCTGAAACCGATCGCGGCGAAATAAACCTGCCAATGGACACGACTATGCAGGAATAACCCGCAGCAGCCAGAATGCTGTCGTTTTCAGGGTTCTCGACGATACAGATGGCAGGTTTTAAGCCTGATTTTTGGGCCTCGGTTTGCCTGGAAACGCCGCAGAAAAGGATGAACAGAAGGAAAAATCTCATGGCTATGGTTGCTTGATGGAAATCTCTAAGTCGGGCAAGAAAACAGGAGATATCCCGAATTTTTGTAACGATGCTATTGGCCAGGGTTTTCACTTCATTTAGGGTAAGGAGAGCCGCCCCTGCCGTCGTTGCGCGTCCCCGCCAACGACAAATATGCGCCCAAGCCAGGCAAATTGATCCTTTATTTTGCCAGAAATTCAACGCAACTTGCTGTTGGCGGGGACGCGCAACAGCGGCAGGGGCACTTGTGCTTCGATTTTGCAGGATAATAAAATTCAGGATGATTCGCATGACTCATGTCCGCCTCAAAGTACTCACAATCACAATTTTCCCCAAATCTGGTGTTTCAACTCGCCATTTACCTGCAAACAAAGAAAATAAATCCTTTTACTGCTTTTCTTCTTCCGCGCCTTTTGGATGTGCCTGCTCGTATACCTTTTGCAGCCTTTCGATGCTGTTGTGCATGTACACTTGCGTGGCTGCCAGGTTCGAGTGTCCCAACAGTTCCTTGATGGCGTTCAGGTCGGCACCGTTGTTGGAGAGGTGTGTGGCAAAAGAGTGCCGTAGCACGTGCGGGCTGCGCTGTTCGATGGTAGTGACAGCGGAAAGGTGCTTTCGTACGATGTGGTAAATACTTTCCGGGCTCAATTGCTCGCCTTTACGATTCAGGAACAGCCAGGGTTGGTCGGTACCGGGGAAAGTCTCGCTGCGTGTTTGAATAAATTTTTCCAGCAGGTTGGCGAGGTACAGCGCAAAGGGCAGCATACGTTGTTTGTTGCCTTTTCCGCTCACCCGGCATACCATACGACTCAGGTCTATATCATTGATTTTCAACGATGAAACCTCGCTGCGACGCATACCTGTGGAGTATAAAATCTCCAGGAGCAGGCGCTGCATTTGTCCGCCGTAATCAGACCCGAATTCGATATGGGTAAACAGGGAAAGCATCTGGTGTTCCTGCACCACCACGGGCAGGCGTTTGCCGGTTTTGGGCGCTATGACCTTTTTCATCGGGTCGGTTTCCATAAAACCGCGTTTGCGCAGGTATTTGAAATAGGTTTTGAGGCAGGAGAGGCGCCGGTTGACGCTGCGCGGGCTCTGGCCGGACTCGATCAAAGAAACGATCCAGGAGCGTATATGCAAATGCCTTAGCTCGGTAACCGAACTAAGGCATTGCTGCTCCGTACAATGAGCGATAAATTGTTGTATATCGTTCCGGTACGCCGTAATGGTATGCGGGGACATACGGCGTTCGAGCGATAAATATCGAAAAAACGAATCTTCGTGGAACATGGCTGCGCACTACGCTATGATAAGGCAATGATACTACATATTGCAATACCGCGCACTTCAGCAGCCTTGTACGAACGAATTAATCGTTTTTATTGCCGTACATTTCTTCTTTGTATACCGCCTTGAGTACTTCCGTACGGCGTGATACAGATGGCTTGGTGAAGTTTTTGCGGCGGCGCAATTCTTTCAGGATGCCGGCCTTTTCAAATTTGCGTTTGTACTTTTTCAGTACCTTGTCGAGTACTTCGCCGTCTTTTACTTCAACGATGAGCATGAAATTTCTCCTTTGTGTTTAATGAAAAAAATATTCTGTTGGATTTCGGGCTGCAAAGGTAATCGGGAATTCCGAATATTTAAAACAATCTCTGGTATCTTTTCAGAAAAAAATCTCCTGGGCCACCCGAAAGGTGTTGGCATGCGCTTCCACGATGTCGGCGATCCGGGTGGAATACCCGCCGCCCATGCTGGCCACAACAGGCAGCCGGCGGGTTTTACAGAAGTCGAAAACGATCCGGTCCCGCTCCCGGCAACCTTCCCGGCTGATGGCCAGGCGGCCCAGTTTATCGGATTCCAGGATATCGACCCCGCTTTGATAAAACACAAAATCGGGCTGAACGGTGTCGTACAGGCGGGGCAGGGTGTCGCGCAGGATGTTCAGGTACGCGGCATCGGTCATGCCGTCGGGTAGGCCGATGTCCAGGTTTGATTGCTCCTTTCGCAGGGGATAATTGCGTTCGCCATGCATGGAAAATGTAAAAACGCGGGGTTCGTGCTGAAAAATGGAAGCCGTGCCGTTGCCCTGGTGTACATCCAGGTCGACGATCAGGATTTTGGTGGCTAATTGTTTGTTCAACAGGTAGTTAGCCGCTACAGCCTGGTCGTTGAAGCAGCAAAAACCTTCTCCACGGTCAGCGAATGCGTGGTGGGTGCCACCTGCAATATTCATGGCGCAACCGTGTTGCAGGGCAAAATGGGTGCATTGCAGGGTGCCGTTGGAAATATGCCTGCCGCGTTCCACAAATTTTTCATTGATCGGAAAACCAATGGCACGGATTTCCTGCGACGTCAGTTGCACGGCGTTCATGCGCGTCCACCAGTCGGGTGTGTGCGTCAGCAATGCCACCTCCGCTTCCAGGCGTTCCGGGTGAAAAAAATTGGCGTCCGTCACCGTGCCCTCGTACAACAACTGCTCGGGCAATAACTCGTATTTCGCCATCGGAAAACGATGCCCTTCGGGCAATTCATATTTGTAAATGGGCGACCAGGCGATTTTGAGCATACGAATTTGAGTGCAATTGCGCTTGAAACAGCAGGCGACATGCAATGTTCGGTATTTCCTTTTCTATTTTTGCGTCGTTTTTATGTGTTTTACCACATAGATCACATAGGTTTGCCACATAGGTCACATCAGACTATGTGTCCTATGTGGCAAACCTATGTGATCTATGTAGTAAAACACCCTCTAAGTTTCAACAAAAACACACCATGCAATCACTCGAAGTAGTCAAAGAATACTACGCTTGTTTTAACCGAAAAGACTGGGCTGGAATGCTCGCACTGCTCGATAACGATATCCGGCACGAAGTGAACCAGGGTGACCCACGCGTCGGCCTGGCGTTGTATGAGCAGTTTCTACAGCACATGGACGAGTCTTACGAAGAAACACTGACCGATATGGTTTTCCTGTCCGAAGCCAGCGGCAGCCGTTTTGCCTGCGAATTTGTCGTTAACGGGATCTACAAAAAAGGAGAGGAAGGACTGCCACCAGCGCACAACCAGACCTATGTGCTGCCTGCCGGCGCATTTCTGGAAGTGAAAAACGGCAAAATTACCCGGGTAACCACGTATTACAACCTGCCGCTCTGGATCAAACTGGTATCCTGAAATGACTGAACTTCGATTTGTCCGCAAAAGAGGTGCTGAAATAGCCGGGTTGTTTGATGACCTGGCGCCCTTGCGCATCGCCGTTTTTCGCGATTATCCATACCTGTACGAAGGGACGCTGGACTACGAAAAGGCATACCTGCAAACCTATGCCGATGCGCCGCGCGCTTTTTTATGCGCCGTTTATGATGCAGAACGGATGGTCGGCGCGACGACCTGTATTCCACTGGCCGATGAAACCCAGGAGGTGCAACAGCCTTTTTTGGACGCCGGCTACGACCTGAGCAAAGTGTTTTATTTTGGCGAAAGTATTTTGCTGCCCGCCTACAGGGGCAGGGGGATCGGGCACCGTTTTTTTGATGAAAGGGAAGCGCATGCCGCGGGTTTCGGCACGTATACTATGACCTGCTTTTGCGCCGTTCAGCGCACCCCTAATCACCCTTTGCAACCGCTTGATTATCAGCCATTAGACCAATTTTGGGGCAAGCGGGGCTACCAGAAAGTGCCGGATTTGCAAAGTTTATTTAGTTGGCCTGATGTAGGCGAAAAAGACTCCACTGCCAAACCTATGACCTATTGGGTCCGTCAGTTATGAATGTAAAAATTGCCGCTGCCACCTATCCGATGACCCGGCACCGCAACTGGGCGGATTGGATGACCCACATAGAAGCGTGGGTGGCGGATGCTGCCCGCCGACAGGCACAATTGCTGTTGTTTCCAGAGTACGGAGCCATGGAATTAACCGGGTTGTTATCTGAAGCGGAACAGCAGGATCTGCAGCAGCAGTTGTACTTATTGCAGCAGTTTAAAGATCCGTTTCTGGAAGTACTGGTACAACTGGCGCGAACCTGGAATGTAATTATCGTAGCGCCCAGTTTTCCGGTGCTGGAGGCTGAAAAAATATTGAACCGGGCTTATGTCGTATCTCCAAAAGGGCTTGTCGGCTGGCAGGACAAGTTTTTTATGACACGTTTTGAAAACGAATCCTGGGGTATTCATGCCGGGGCGCCGGAGTTAAAGGTATTTGAGGCCGACTGGGGCGCATTCGGGATTCAGATTTGTTACGATGTCGAGTTTCCGATCGGCGCCGCGCTGTTGTGTAAACATGGCGCCGGATTGATTGTAGCGCCCAGTTGTACGGAAACGATTCGTGGCGCAACGCGGGTGCATGTGGGCGCCCGGGCGCGGGCTTTGGAAAACCAGTGTTTTGTCGCGGTTTCCCAAACGGTCGGAAATGCGCCCTGGTCGCCGGCCGTAGATGTCAATTACGGTTACGCAGGGTTCTATTCCACACCTGACCAAGGCCTGCCTGAAGAAGGGATAATTGCAAACAGCGCCGCTCAAAAAGAAGGCTGGTTGTTACAGGACCTGGATTTTTCGCTTAATGCATCCGTCCGGGAAGACGGCCACGTTTTTAACTACAAAGACCAGCAGGATATCGGGTATTTACTTCGGGGGAATGCTGTGAGGGTGGTTAGGGTGCCGGTCTGATCATACATGCTTGATTATCAAAAGATTACTAATTACTTAGCACATGCTATATTCAAAAAAATGCTTGTCAACGCTCCTTTTTTTCGGTAAACGGATGCTCGTAAGCCTGGTTTTTTTGCAAGCCATGTTTGCGCTTTCGGCACAGACAACCATGCCTGTTCCCACGCCGCAGCAATTGACCTGGCATGACACGGAATTTTATCTTTTTTTCCATTTCGGTCCGAACACGTTCACGAATGTGGAGTGGGGGCACGGTACGGAAACGGAGGATATTTTCAACCCGACTGATCTGGATTGCGAACAATGGTGCAGAGTGGCCAAACAGGCCGGCGCCCGGGGTATTGTCATTACTGCCAAACACCACGACGGTTTTTGCCTGTGGCCCTCTAAATATTCCAAACATACCGTTCGGGAAAGCAAATGGCGCGATGGCAAGGGCGACGTGCTTCGCGAACTTTCCGATGCCTGTCGCCGGAACGGACTGAAATTCGGCGTTTACCTGAGCCCCTGGGACCGCAACCATCCGCAATATGGCACGCCCGAATACAATGACGTGTATGTCAACACTTTAACAGAACTCCTGACAAACTATGGCGAACTGTTTGAAATCTGGTGGGATGGCGCCAACGGGGAAGGCCCGAACGGCAAAAAACAGGTGTACGATTTCCACCGCTTCGAGGAGCTTGCTGCCCGTTTGCAACCCAATGCGGTGGTTTTCAGCGATATAGGTCCGGGATGCCGCTGGGTGGGCAATGAACGCGGGCTGATTCTGACTGAAACGAACTGGTGCACGCTGGATACGGCTGGTTTCCAGCGCGGCCTCGGCGCCCCACACAATGACACCCTGAACCGGGGCAACGAAAACGGCGCACACTGGATACCCGCAGAGTGTGATGTAAGCATCCGGCCAGGCTGGTTTTACCACCAGGAAGAAGACAATAAAGTAAAAACGCCGGACCAACTTTGGGATATTTACGTGCATTCCGTTGGGCGTGGCGCCAATCTGATCCTCAATGTGCCTCCAGACAGGCGCGGTCGCATCCATGAAAACGATTCCTTGTCGCTGCTGGCATTTGGCGAAAAAGTACGCGGAGCGTTTCAGCATAACCTGGCCGCAGGGAAAAAGGCGATTATGCCCGAAATTCGTGCAGATAATTCCAAAAAACAAAATTCCTACCTGCTCGATGGCGATCGCAGCACATCGGAAAAAATCACGCCTGGTAATAAGGGTATCCAAATCGACTTGGGTAAAAAGCAGGTCTTTAATGCCATTCTACTGCGGGAAGCCATTGCAGAAGGGCAAAACATACAGGCGTTTAAAGTTGAAGTCTGGGAAAATGGCAAGTGGCATGAAATTGCACGCTCCACCACGATCGGAGCAAGAAAAATACTCTGTTTTCCGGAACACAAGTCCAGAAAAATACGAATCACGGTAGAGGCATCAAAAAAAGCCCCTGCATTAAGCGAGGTAGAGGTGTATAAAATTTAATCTCGCTGATTTGCCTTGGATTTTTCGTTGGAAAGGCCGTAAGAAGCAGAAATGAACAACGTCAGAAAAATAATAAAATTGGTAACCATGAGCAGGTCTCGGCGGGTTTATGATTAGAAATTGAGATTAGAATTAGAATCTGATGCAAGCTTGTTTTGTTGCACAAAGAAACATTTAAATTTATTAGATATTGTAAAACAGTAATTAAATTTCTATTAAATAGAAGATGTCTAAAACCACACTACTGGACATTTTAAGCCTGGGTGAAAAAAACAGTACGCTGGAACGCTGTTCTGGCATCGAAAATGGCCGAGCATCGCTGGAACAGCGTTCCAGCGTACAAAAATGTCGAGTAGTGTGGTCTAAAACATCCAGGCCGACTGAAAATAGAGGCAATGGCTATTCCAGCCACTTTGTGCGGGCGCCGGGTCCCAATCGCGCGGGTCGTACATATACCCGATGGAGCGAACATAGCGGAAGGTAAAGCATAGGTAGCGGTTAGCATAAAAGTTGGCGCCCAGCAAAAAACTGAAGTCGTTTTTTTTCAGGTAATCGGGCGCAACAACCCGGATGGCGCTCAAATCGTCATTTACCTTGGTTCCCATTAGTCGCGCATACGAAAAACCGCCATTGAACGAAACGCGGTAATAATCCGGATCATCACCTTCTCCTTCCACGAGCCAGTCTTTGTAATGCCATTGGACAGGTATTTCCAGGTAATTGGTCGTCAGGGAAAAGAAATTGCTGAACTCGTCTTTGACCAGTTCGCTTTGGCTGCCGCGCTGCGAAAAAAGAAACTCAAGACTGGCCTCTGTGCGGCCTTTGAGCCTGGCAATGGCCCGTAAGCCGGTTTGCAAACCTAGTTTGTTGTACCCCGCCGAGCGGTCGCCATCTATCTGGGAAGCGGTAAGCCCCAGGATCACCCCGGCGCGGAAACGCTGCTGCCCCATTATAGCAGTTGGCAAAAAACAAATAATTAACAAGAGCAACAGTGGTTGGATCAACACTTTCATAGTCTCAGAATTTGGATACTTTTGCGTTTGTCATCACAAAATCGGGACGAAGATAACACGCCGTTGTATGTTTCCCCGGACTTTGTAAACGACCTGCCTGAATCTTACAGACTATTTATCATTCATCGTTCACCATTCATCATTTCTTTTGTGCGCTATACCCAGACGACATTGAAAAAAATTGAAGATCTGTTTGGCGAACTGGATTACACCATTCGTTACGAAAAAGGCAACTTCCAGAGTGGTTACTGCCTGGTGGAAAACCGCCGGATGGCCGTGGTCAACCGTTTTTTTGACACGGAAGCCCGCATCAATTGCCTGATGGAAATTCTGAACAATATTGAGTTCCAGCCGGATGTGCTGAGCGATAAGTCGCGGGAACTTATTGAAAAATGGAAACGTGAATCGTGAATCGTGAGTCGTGAGTGTACAATCACTCACGGTGGCCGAGATATATCATACGCTCACGATTCACAACTCACGATTCACGACTCACGATTCACCACTCACGACTTTGAAACTTACGTTCCTCGGTACCGGCACATCACAAGGCGTTCCCGTTATCGGGTGCGGATGCAGGGTGTGCAGATCGACGGACAGCCGTGACAAACGCCTACGCAGTTCCGTCCTGATTACTGCCGGCAACCTGAATATTTTGATCGATGCAGGTCCCGATTTCCGCCAGCAGATGTTGCGTGCCGAGGTGCGGCACCTGGACGCGATCCTGCTTACCCATGAGCACAACGACCATGTTATCGGTCTCGATGATATCCGGCCATTTAATTACCGTTCCGGCCAGCCCATGCGGGTGTATGCTTTGTCCAGAGTAGCCGGAGAAGTGCGCAACCGGTTTGAGTATATTTTTGGAAAGCCGATACCCGGGTTACCACGCATTGAAATGATACCGGTCGAGCCGGATGTCCCTTTTCAAATGGAAGGGCTTTGTATTCATCCGATTGGTATTCTGCACGGCAAACTTCCCATTCTGGGTTACCGGATAGGCGACCTGACTTATCTGACAGATGTAAAGTCGGTACCTTCTGCAGAAATGGACAAAATTAGAGGGTCTAAATATTTGGTTACCAGTGCATTGCACCATGAATATCACCCAACGCATATGAACCTGGAAGAGGCGTTCGAGTTTGCGGAGCAGATTGGAGCGGAACAAACCTGGTTTACACATATCAGCCACCAGATGGGGCTCGCCGCTGAAATAAGTACGGAAATGAAACCAGGTATCGCACTCGCATACGATGGTCTGGAGATTGATTTTTAATGTATTCAAATTGAATTTATGCAAGAACAGGCCGTACAGCAGAATAAGGAGGTGTTTTTTTGGGCCGACCGGCTGCGCAATATTGCTACGGTTCTGGTTATTGCCATCCATGTTTCATCTCCAATAGCGCACGGATACCAGGACCTGAATACCTGGTGGTGGTGGGCAGGTAACTGGTGGAATTCATTGGGGCGACCATCTGTTCCCTTGTTTGTTATGCTGAGCGGGTATTTGTTGCTGAGCAAGGACTATGAATTGGGCCCTTTTTTGAAAAAAAGGTTCAGCCGAATCGTGATACCGGCCCTTTTTTGGATGAGCATTTACATGTTGTATAGTTATATCGCCAAAGGAGACCCTGCGACCTGGTGGGAGGCCATTAAAAGATTGATCAATGGCCCCGTACACTACCATTTGTGGTTTATTTACCTCATTCTCGGTCTTTACCTGGTGTACCCGATTCTTCGCCCCTGGATAAAATCCGCCTCAGAGCGCGATCTGCTGTATTTCCTGACACTTTGCGCTGTGGCGACCTGGGGTTATAAATTG
The DNA here is from genome assembly GCA_020847425.1 of Saprospiraceae bacterium. Lineage (GTDB taxonomy): Bacteria > Bacteroidota > Bacteroidia > Chitinophagales > Saprospiraceae > M3007. The sequence goes on along the minus strand of JADLCC010000211.1, from coordinate 28,398 downwards.
ATGAGCGAGTTTGCTCATGTTTCCATCGGCATTTATTTTGAACTGGCCTCCAACAATGCAGGGTACTTCGTTTTAGGGTATTACTTAGGTACAAAATCCGCGGCGGATGATGAAAAACAATATATGCCCTGGCGTTTTAGCAGACAACAACTTTCTAGGATAGCATTAGCGCTTATTATTTTGGGGACCGTGTCTACTGCTATGCTGACGTATTGGTTCAGCAGCGCCAAAGGGCATAATTTTACATTGTTTTACGATTACCTGACCCCAAATGTGTCCATTTCTGCCATTGGATGGTTTATGTTTGTAAAAACTTCGTTCAACAAACGACCACTGCTGGATATTGAAAAAGAATTTGCGGCAGCGAGTTTTGGGGTATACTTCATTCACGTCCTGGTAATGGATTGGTGGGGTCAATGCGGTTACTGGCACAGCAAATTCCACCCGCTGAAAGGAATACCCATATTAATCGGCATGATAACGATCATGTCGTTTCTGGTCATTGCATTTATCCGTAGTTTTCCAGGCGGAAAAAAGATTACCTGATTCGTTATTGCTTTGGCTTGCTGTTCAATGGAGCACCAACTGCAATATCGCAACGGTGGCCGGGTTGGCCGTGCGCCGGGTTGGAGCCGGGTGCAACAGTAGTTGGGGCTGCGGCGGGTTTGGCGGCTGTTGTTGGCGCTGCTTGTGCAGGCGTGGCAGAATTGGTTGTAACAGCCGTGCCATCAAGTATGGAACCGACGGGTTTGCCGCAGACGTGGCCAGGTTCGCCGTGTGGCGGGTTTTTCATGCCGGGTGTTCCGGCAGTTGCATTTCCGGGTGTAGCGGTTTGAATAGGCGCATCAGGAGCGGAGCCAAATGTGGCGTCTGGAGCCGCTACAGGAGCGACTTCTGTAGGCGTCGTTTCGGTTTGTGTTGTAGCGGATGGAGGGGCATCGTTTTTACAAGAAATCCAGCAAGAGGCGAGTAACAGGATAAATGGCAATATTTTGACTGTCATGATTGTGCTTTTATAATTAAGTGTGAAGACAAAGGTATGTAAAACCTTTGCACGTTCTGGCAAGTGCTTCAGTTTTACCCTATTCTTTATAATCCATTATTGATCACAGCGATGAATACGATGGAAACATCTGGCTGTTGGAAATAAAAAACGAATGATTACTTTTGAACAAAAAATTGACCCTATGCGCTCCTTATTTCTATTTACCTGTTGCCTGCTTATTGAATCACTTCAGAGCCAAAACCTGCTGACGGTGACTTCTGCCACTCAACCGCCTTATGATGCCAATACGCTGATTGACAACTTCTTTACCAGTGCGGGTATTCAGATTTTAAACGTCGAGTTCCAGGGCGATCCCGGTTCTGTAGGTTTTTTTTCCGGCGGAAACGATGCAGTAAATCTTGAACGCGGGCTCGTTCTGACCACTGGCAAAGCGGCATCTGGCGGAGCACAATTAGGCGCCGAAGAGCAGGGCATTAATTTTGCCAATACCAATAATTCGAGTGCAGCCCTGTTGCCTGAATTGGCGACACTGGCCACTGCACCACTGTACGATGTAATGTATTACCGCATCACCTTCAAGCCTACAGGCGATTCTATCCGTTTCCGATATGTTTTTGCTTCCGAAGAATACCCGGAATTTGCCTGCACAGCCTACAACGACATTTTTGCATTTTTCCTGGATGGGCCGCGACCGGACGGCTCCAATCCGTACTTACATTATAATATTGCATTGATACCTGGCACAAACCTTCCTGTTGCCATCAATAATATTCATCCCGCCAACCCGACCTACAGCTGCCCGCCTTTAAACAACCTATATTATATCGACAACAACCAATCCCTTGAACAACCTGTATACGATGGTTTCACAACCCCGTTTATAGCGGAAGCGGCGGTTATTCCATGTGAAACCTATGTGATGACACTTGCCATTGCCGATGTGTCTGATGGTGTATATGATTCCGGGGTTTTTCTGGAAGGCAACAGTTTTGGCGGCGCTATCGACGTCGGCGCCTCTTTTGGCCTTTCTGAAAACGTGATCCCTGAAAATGCGCAGGGCGACACCATTGCCATTACATTGACCAATATTCCGGCTTCCGTGCTGCCCATAACGATTTCATTAGGTGGCGAAGCACAAAATGGTATTGATTATCAGACAGTTGACACGACTTATACCATTACAACATCCGATACTATTGTTTACCTGCTTTTCCAGCCGATTGCGGATACGTTGTCGGAAAACCTGGAAACCCTGTTGATTAATGTATCCGGTGCAGGTTGTCTTGCACAACAGTTTTCGCTGGTTATCAGCGACCCGGATTCCAGTATGTTGCAAGGCGAGGAGATATATGCATTGGTAAATGGTACTGCGCTGCTGGCGGCTTCTCCTACGGCGGTTTCTGCGTCCGAATATACTTTTTCCAATGAAACGGATATGCCCATTATGCCAGCATTCTTTGTGATAGAATCTCCAGTACAGGTTGATTTGCCAATCGACAATTTGAACGATATACATACGATCCAATCTGTTTGTATTAATATCGAGCATAGTTGGGCGGACGATCTGGATATCTACCTGATTGCACCGGATGGTCGTTTTGTTGAACTTTCAACGGACAACGGGGGCAACGGAGACAACTACACTGGAACCTGCTTTTCGCCCGATGCCACCGTGCCGATCAATTTCCCAGGCCCTTTTGCACCAGCCAGTGCGGCGCCGTTTACAGGCGTGTTCCAGCCGGAAGGTGTCTGGAATGATATCCTGAATTCGCCTGTAAACGGAGCATGGAAACTGGCGTTGATGGATGACAATACGAATTTTTCCGGAAATCTCCTGAACTGGTCTATATCTTTTTCCGGAGAGCAGTTCGGTAGATTTCGCTACCTGTGGAGTACGGGAGATACTACAACAGCCATTACGGTGACAGAACCCGGAATTTACTTTGTTACCATCAGTAATGCGGTGAGCCACCAGACGAGAAAATTTGTTGTCAATGATGGGTCTACAGCGACTCAGGTCCCGGGAGAACAAACGCTCCTCATCAGCCCTAATCCGGCGCGTGATCAAGTGTCATTGACCTGGGGCAATGAATTGATCGTGAATAGAATACGCCTATTGGACCGCTTTGGAAAATTGCTGACGGAGCGCAAAGTGGGTGCGTTTTCGCGAGAAGAAAAACTGAATGTAAAAGACCTGCCTACCGAAATGTATATCATTGCTCTGGAAACTGCGGACGGCCGCATCGTTCGGAAACTGGTGAAAGGGTAGGGGCGCCGCTCGGCTTACCTAAGAACACCTCATATTGGGCAAAAAATACACACTTCGATGTAAAAAAGCCGTGCTACCTCCCTGGCACGGCTTTTTTACATATGCTCCAAACGAAACTAAACTTAAATCGTCATGAAAAAACTACTTTTCGCCGTATTCGCAGTGTGTTCAGCGTATATCGCACAAGCGCAGGTTCAATCGTTCGGCCCAACGCTGGGCTTCAACTATGCCTGGCTGTCAGATGTTGATAATGCCTCGTCCCGCCCGTCCTATAACATCGGCTTTACCTACAATTACAGTATTCTGCAAAATGGCGGTGTAGGTATCGAAGCGCGTTATTCTGAAGAAGGTGTTAAACAGGATGTAGGCAATGCCACGATCACCAGCAAAATCAATTATATCCGTTTGCCACTGAAATTTCAATATTTTTTTGGTAAACTGGGAGAAAATTTCCGCCCGAAAGTTTTTGCAGGACCATCTTTTGCCTTCCTCGTGGGCGGTAAATCTGAGGTGCGCAGCGGAGAACTCACCACAACTGTGGATTCTAAAGACTTGTACGAAAGTTTTGATGCGGGTCTGCAAGGCGGCGCGGGTTTCAACTACCGACTGGCCGAACGCACCTGGCTCAACTTTGATGTGGCTTACACACACGGCCTGATCGACGTAACCGGTGAAAAAAACAGTTCAACCGGCAAAAACCGCCTGGTAAATGTCAATCTCGGCGTTGCTTTCGGGTTTTAAATAAAAATAAAAAAGAATATAATCCCATGCGCCAGCCACTTTCTCATTCAGTTGAGAAGGTGGCTTTTTTTGTTTGAAAGGTTGATTGTTGAGGGGTTGAGATTGTTGAGGGTCCCCTCCCAAGCCTCTCAACAATCTCAACCCCTCAACCCCTCAACAATCAACTCCACCCATAAAAAAACGCTCCATTCTCCCAAACCCCCGTATTTTCAAGCCCAAAATCATCCGACTTGCAACCCAGCGTTTTTTTGATCACACCTCCGTTTACCCAACTGAATACGCCTTACCCCGCTACGGCATATCTGAAGGGTTTCTTGAATACCAGGCAAATCGCTTCCCGTCAGGCTGACCTGGGCATAGAGGTTATTCTGGCGCTGTTTTCTAAAAAAGGGCTGCAGCAATTATTTGCCCATATCGCAGCCGATTCGAACACGTTTTCGGAAAATGCGCAGCGGATTATTGCTTTACGGGACCATTACATCCGCAGCATCGACGCGGTGGTTCTGTTTTTGCAGGGTAAAAATCCGACCCTTTCCCACCTGATCTGTCAGGATGGTTTTTTACCCGAAGCCGCGCGTTTTGCTCAGTTGGATGATCTGGATTGGGCTTTCGGCGCGCTGGGCACGCAGGACAAAGCCAAACACCTGGCTACGTTGTACTTGGAAGACCTGTCGGATTTGATTCAAGAATGTGTGGATCCGCATTTCGGTTTCAGTCGCTACGCCGAACGCCTGGGCCGCTCTGCCAATCAGTTTGATGAACTGTATGCGGCTTTACAACAGGATTACACATACGTCGACCAACTCCTGATCGCTATTCTTAAAGACCGGATGGCTGAAATCAAACCCGATTTAGTGGCGATTTCGGTGCCTTTTCCGGGAAATTTATACGCAGCTTTTCGTTGCGGACAGTGGATCAAACAACATTGTCCAGGCGTCAAAGTAGCGACGGGCGGCGGTTTTGCCAATACGGAACTGCGTTCACTCAGCGAACCACGGGTATTCGAGTTTTTCGATTTTATCACGCTCGACGATGGTGAAGCGCCGGTTGAACATTTGATCGAACATATTGCCGGGAAACGTCCGCTGGAATTGTTGAAACGCGCTTTTGCGCTGGTCGACGGGAAAGTGGAGTACCTGAACCACAGTTTGAGCAAGGATTACAAACAGACGGAAGTGGGCACGCCAGATTACAGCGATCTGCTGCTGGATCAATACATTTCGGTGCTGGAAATTGCCAATCCGATGCATCGCATGTGGAGCGACGGACGCTGGAACAAACTGACCATGGCGCACGGGTGTTACTGGGGCAAATGCACGTTTTGTGATATTTCCCTGGATTATATCAAAGTCTACGAACCGCTGACAGCCCAATTGCTCTGCGACCGGATGGAGGAGATGATCGCTCAAACCGGACAAAACGGCTTCCATTTTGTGGATGAGGCCGCCCCGCCTGCATTGATGCGGGCACTGGCATTGGAAATTATCCGGCGAAAACTTGTTGTGTCCTGGTGGACCAATATCCGGTTTGAAAAAAGTTTCAGCCGCGACCTGTGTTTTTTGTTGAAGGCTTCGGGCTGTGTGGCTATTTCCGGTGGATTGGAGGTGGCCTCTGATCGCCTGCTCGATCTGATCCAAAAAGGTGTGACGGTGGCCCAGGTAGCGCGGGTGACCAAACATTTTACCGATGCAGGTATAATGGTACACGCTTACCTGATGTACGGTTTCCCCACACAAACAGCGCAGGAAACCATTGATTCGCTGGAAATGGTGCGCCAGATGTTTCAGGCAGGTATCCTGCAGTCAGGTTTCTGGCACCAGTTTGCCATGACGGCGCATAGCCCTGTAGGCATGTACCCTGAGCGTTTCGGCGTACAAAAAGAAACGGATCAAACGGGCAGTTTTGCCAACAACGATATCGTACACATCGACCCGACCGGCGCCGACCACGATGCGTACAGTTACGGCCTGAAAAAATCATTGCTCAATTTTATGCACGGCATCGGCCTGGATTTCCCCTTACACGAATGGTTCGATTTTAAAACGCCGCGCAGCAGTGTTTCCAAAACATACATTGTCGAAGCATTACAGGAGGAAGAACTTTTTTCCTTGAAACCTACTGCAAAAATAGTCTGGCTGGGTACCGCCCCAGTAACGACCCCTTTTACCAAAACAAAAAAAGGTCGACAATGGGAAATGCTCAGCCTGACTTTTCAGGATAAAAGAGAAACCTTGCGCATTAATGTGGAACAGACACAGGGCAAATGGCTGGCCGCTATCTTGCAAAAACTATCAGTGGAAAACCCTGAAGTGCTCACTTTTCAGGAAGTGAAAGTCCATTATGAATCTGCCGGACTGGAAGATTTTGAGTTGTTCTGGTACGGAAAGGCGATTGGAACGCTGCGGGGATATGGGTTGCTGGTGTTATAGCGTTGCCAGGCTAATCCCGTCAGATTAGCGATGAGGTGACATCTGCGAGGTACGAGCAGGTGTTATCTCATCGCGGGAGCGCCATCGTTCAGAGATGTCACTTGCTCGTACCTCGCAAATGACACCTCTTCACTGGTTTCAATTTGACGACAATGGACTGTCAGTTACCCCATCACTACAACAGCCTGAAAATCATTTGCTTGCGATTTAATAGCCCGCCCTTTTATTTTCCCCAACCTTTTCATTTTATAGTATAAAATCTCCGCAACTCCCAGCAGGCAATCCTTGCGCGGGCAGGTAAAAATGAACGTCTGTTTTTGATTTACACAATCAGTGTGCAGCAGTTGGTATTTTGAAGCAGAACTGTACAATGCGGCTAAACGCGCAGAGTTAGTGCCGAAAATCAACTGTTTTGTGCCGAATACCCGCAAAGCATAGGCTACACACAACCAGATGTAAAAATTAAGCCAGGTCTTTTGGTGGATATTGGGATCCATCCAGAAGCAACACATTTCGGTATGGACAACCGACTGTTGTACATGATGGTACAGTGCGTTACGGTTTTCGTTTCCCGCAAAAACCTCGAGGGTGCGCAATTGTTTTACAAACTGAGTCGTTCCTTGAACTCACCAGCCCGGCGCACGGAAATTTCCACCCGCATGCCATTGTGCAGTGTTAACCGTAGTGTGCCGTTAAAAAAAGGCTCGATGTTCTTTATGTTTTCCAGGTTGATAATCTGCTGACGATTAGCCCTGAAAAACAATTCAGGAGGAAGTTTTTCGATAAGCATATTAAGGCTTTTACGATGCAACGGCTTTTCAGTGCCGAAATAGACTCGAACGTAATTGTCTTCACTCTCAAATAGAAAAATATCGGAGAGGCGGACGAAGAAACATTTTTCGCCATCCTTGATGAAAACAAGGCTGTCACGTCGCAACATATAGTTTTGAGCCGATGCGCTTGTTGAAACGGGTGTGGCCAGTTCCCGACCGGCTTCGCGCACGGTTGCAATGGCTTTTTCCAGCCTTTCCGGACGGACAGGTTTGAGCAGGTAATCCAGCGCATTGGTTTCAAATGCACGTACAGCAAACTCGTCGTAAGCCGTTACAAAAACCACATGCGGGCTTTCTTCCAATTCAGTGAGCATCTCAAAACCGTTTTTGCCCGGCATATTGATATCGAGAAAAATCAGGTCTGGGCGATACCGCCGGATTTTATCCAGCGCATCGGATGCATCAGAGGCTTCGTCGAGGATATGGATTTCGGGAAAAGCGCTGAGCAAATGTCGCATTTCCAGGCGCGCCAGGTCTTCGTCGTCGATAAGCAAGGTGCGGATTGTCATATCAAAACGCCGGAATTTGTACCGCAGCAGTCACGGTGTTTTGTTCAAGATCGTTTTTTAGATCAAAAACGGCTTTACCGGCGAAAAGCATATCCAGCCGCCGTCGAATATTATCAAGTCCAATGCCTTGATGACCGGATTTGGGCAAGAGATTGCCTGTGTTACATACGGTGAGCCACAATTTGTCATTTTCCAGCCTTGCGCTGATCCGAACAAACCCTCCCTGTACAGACTGAGCAATGCCGTGTTTGATCGCATTTTCGGCTAAAGTAACCAGCAGGATGGGTGGAATGGGCCATTTTTCTGCGGCAGGGTCAATGTCGAGGGCGTATTCGAGCCGACTGTTAAAACGGATTTTTTCAAGAGCCAGGTAATCCCGGGTCACTGCGAGTTCGTCAGTAAGCGGGACGAGTGTTTGTTTCTCGTAGTTCAACGAGTAACGAAGCAGGTCAGACAGGAGCATCACTGCGTCGCCTGCCCGCTTGGGATCGCTGTGGGTGAGCGCTTTAACGCTGTTGAGCGCATTGAACAAAAAATGGGGGTTGAGTTGTGCTTTCAGGTTTTGCAGTTCGATATTTTTGAGTTGGTTTTCAGAGGCGAGGCGCTCAAATTGTGTGCGATTGATCCGTTCCATCAGGCCGAACAGGTGATAAATCAGGACCCAGACGAAAATGTAGCGCGACCAGTTGAGGATCGACATAAATACGTAATTCGCGTTGACTTCTGCCCAGTTTGGGGCGCCTTCCAAAGCCCATGAAACGAGAATCAAACCGGCAAAAAGCACGGTAGATAATCCGAAAACTGCCACAAGCGCCAAAACCGCCATTTGTGTGAAGGGCATTTCCAAAACGCGCCATCTGACAAGTATAGCCCGATAAATATGTGTGATCGCAACGCCCAGGGGCGCCGCCAGCAGCATTAATACGGCATTGTTCCAGCTGAAAAAGCCCAGTCCCAGGAGGTTGACAATTTCGTACACTACGAAAGTGCTCCAGCCGAAAACCTGGGAAACCCAGTAAGCCTGGCGTTTAGAAAAGAACATCTGCATCTCTTTTTTCGGGCTAAATTGGAACACTTGTTACTTCGATATTTTGCGGGTATGTTTTGGTACGCTGTAAAACAGCCCACAGCCATTTTTCCTCAAACCTCCGCTGCCCTTCAAAAGGCAAATCTGTGACTTTAGTCAGGCCCTTTTCAGCAAATTCTATAGCCAGGTCAGTTTTGTTTTCCAGCAAAGCCAGTGCTGCTTTTGCCTTGAATGTGGCAGCATCGGGGTCCTTTTCAGCCTTTTTTTCGATAATATCCCAACATGCATGGGCTGCTTCGGCATCCTGGGCCAGGAACGCATAAAAAAAGACGATGTCTTTCAAATAATAGGGCTGAAATGGCGCAGGCGCTGCATCAATATTGTCTTCCACAATTTTCGCGTAGTGTAGTGCTCGTTCTGTTTCATCCCTGTCGAGGTGGTGCGAAAAAACAAGAAAATGCCCGTTTAACCCTAAAAGTGAATCGGGCGGACGGGTTTTCAGGCGGTCCAGCAAATCAACCGGGTATTCTCCGGGTAATTTTCCTGCGCCCAATAAGACCAGGACAGACAAAGCGGCTTCTTCATACAGCCCTTTTTCTCCTTTGTCCAGCAGGGAAATGAGCCTGGCGCCATCTGACATAAATCCGCCGGCACGGCTGGGAATCATGGTCGCCAGAAATATCATGGCCGACATAAATCCGGTAACCAGCAGAAAGACGGTGCCGGCCCGCATCGCCAGACCTGGTGAAGCGCCGGGGTTTTGTAATATGAAATAGGCCGCTAGCAACGCAATCACACTTAAAAACAGGCTGGACAGTGGACCCGCAGCAACAATGCGTACAAACTTGCGGCGCAAATCCGGCCCGCTTTCCAGATGCTCCGGAAAGGTAGCCGCCAGTCCTCCCATGGTATTCAGGCTTCGGTTAAAGAAAAAACGCACACCGGTAGCGGTGCCGCGCACCCCGAGAAAACCTGCTGTGTACAATGCGACGCGAAACCCTTGTGCAATTCCAGTAAGAAGATGCCCGAGTTCGTGGAAAGCAATCACTACCCAGATTGCAAAAAAAACGAGCAGCAGGAACAATACTTTTTCACCCGTTCCATGCGGCTCCATAGCCCGAAGTGGCAGGTATGATTTAATAAATGTACCTGCATAATAGCCGCAAAGAAGCCCCAATCCGCCCAAAAAAAGCGCTAAAAGGAGGGGTTTCCAGGGCGATTTTTGTTGTTTTTTCATTTTGTAAGATTAAGGTTTACTGAGTGTCATTTTGTAAATACGCACACCGACTCCATATGCGACGCCTTCCAATACCCTGATTTTGTTCACATATTGACCGACATTTTCAGGCACCCACGTCTTTCCACCGTCAGATGTTTCATAGATGGAGTGGTCGCAGGCTACCCAACCGGTCTCTTCAGTCAAAAAACCGACACCGAATGATTTTGCGCCATTACTAACAAGCGACAGGTCATTCCAGTTGCGCCCGCCATCCGTCGTTTTGGCGATGAAGCGGTCGAGTGTGTTCGGCGCATAACTCAAAAGCGTCGCGTAACCGGTAGTAGGCGTTGGAAAATGCGCTTTCCAGATGATTTCAAATGGGCGTGTGGACTGATAAACCTTGGTCCAGGTTTTGCCGGCATCCACAGTATGCAGGATACTAGCGTGGGAAACCTGAATATTTGCGTCAGTACCACCGAATATAAAACCTGTATCGGGACTTGAAAAATAGAGGTCGGTGACCATAGCAATTTGATTATCAAGGCTTTGGCTGATCCAGGTCGCACCTCCATCGATGCTGCGCATCAAGTGCGTGGGTCCTCCGACCCGCCCTCCGGCAACAATTACTTTGGGAGAGACTATCTGGATTGCGCAAAGCCCTGTTGGAGCACTGCCTTTGATGGTAGTCACGGGTTGCCAGGAAACCCCACCGTCGCCAGTACGATAGAGTGGTGTGGCGTCGGTTACGTTTGGGAAATAATCCATTCCGATATTGCCGGCAAAGCCGTTCAGGGAATCGATGAACCCGATACAGCGGAAATAGGTACCCGGCTGCTCGAATATTTTTGTCCAGGATGCGCCACCATCCACGGTTTTATAAATGCGTCCTGAGCCGTTGACGCTCCACCCAAGCGTTGGCGAAAGGAAAAATACGTCATCTTGTTTTTGGCCGTTTTGTGGCGAGTTGGGGAGCATTTCCCAGTTGTATTGAGCCAAAAGCGACCCAACAAAGAGGTAGAACAGGGTAATAATTAAAACTATTTTGCGCATCTGTGTATTTTTTTGATACAAGAATGCGGCATTCGGATCCATTGGAGCAAGGAAAAAGGGGTGAGTGCTGCGAAACAAGGGTTGAACGTTGGACAAGCGATGTTAGGGGGCCAACTTTTTCCTGATAAAAAGATTTAAAGGCTCTTCAATGAATTTAAAAATCAGCATGGCGACCAGGTTTAACTCCAGAAAAAGCAATAAAATGCTGGGGCTGTATTGGTGTAAAAACACACTGATTACGCTCATGTGAATTAAATAAAACACGTAGGAACTTTTGCCCAGGAACACAAACAATTTACTGCCCAGTAAGGAAGAAATCCAGGTTTTTTCCGTTAAAAGCCCGTAAAAAAACGGAACGATCCCAAAAATGGGTAACACCAGGGTATTCAGCACTTTGCCAACCGGGTGCCGTATGCCATAATCAAAGTTGCCTTTATACAAGGAAATGAAGTACATACAAATAATTATTCCAAGTATACCCGCGTAGGTGAAGTAATTGAATTTCGGCTGCCAGGCTTTTTGTTTAAAAAAGAAGGCTAAACCTATTCCAATAAAAAACTCTGAACACCTTCCGAGAAACGTGTATCGGAACATGAATTCGTACGTTTTGAAAAACCCGTAAAAGTCGACCTGAGAAAATACTACAACGAGCCCGACCCCCAGGGACACAAGAAGGAGCGGTAGAATGATAAAATAGTATCTGCTTCGATTCAGCAACAGAAAAAACAGCGGTGCTGAAAAATAGAATGTTTCTTCAATGGTTAAAGACCAGCCAGGTGCAATTCCGGTAAATTTAAAATCATCGAAAAAGCCCCTTAAAAAGGTGATATTCAAAAGGTAAACATTAATAAGGGTGCCTGAAATCGCATTGTTTTGGATAAATACCAAAAAGGTAAATGTTGTGAGTATAAAATAGACTGGATATATCCGCGCAATTCTATTGACCAGGTATTTTTTAAACCGGAATTCTTTTAAATCGGAATAATGATATGCAATAAGAAAGCCGCTCAATACAAAAAAAATGGTCACGCCGATGTGCAATTCTCTTGTAAAATCATACAATGGTTTGCCGATCACCGTTGGGCTGAATGGATTGTAATGCAGCAGAAATACCATATAAGCCGCAATGGCTCGTACACCTGTTAATGCTCCGAAATAATTGCTTTTGGCTGGTTTCTCCGCAACGCTGGTCTTTTCATCGCGACCCCTGATGATTGCCTTTTCATTGCGATCCCGCCGTTTACTTTTTTTACTGCTTTTGTCCATTATTGTTGGCTTTATTGTCCTTGTACTTAAATGCAATCAATTGATTTCGAGCACTATGGCTTCATAAGGCCTCAGTTTTCCCGCTGTCATGGGGGCAGCATAATTACTGATCAGCACTTTTGCTTTACTGTGATCCAGCCCGGTGTTTACAGAAGCATTTACGGCCTTAAAGTTGAGCAGTACCAGCATTTTTTTGTGGTCCAGCGTGCGGGTAAATGCAAAAACGGAGGGGTTGTCGATGTCTACCAGTTCAAAATCGCCGTAAACCAGCGCCGGGTTGTTTTTCCGCAGCGCAACCATTTTTTTGAAATATGAAAGGATGGACCCCGGATCGTTTTCCTGTGCCTGTACGTTGACAGCCGTATAATTCGGGTTCACTTTCAACCAGGGTTTGCCTGTTGTAAATCCGGCTTGCTGGGTGGCGTCCCATTGCATGGGTGTGCGGCCGTTGTCGCGCGAGGATATTTTCATGCCATCCAGAAAACGGTTTAAATCTCCCCCTTTGGCTTTAACCTGTGCGTAATTGGTCAGCAATTCGATATCGTTGTACTCTTCCACTTTATCAAATTTGATGTTGTTCATACCAATTTCATCGCCATAATAGTAAAACGGCGTGCCGCGCATGCTTAAAATAAAAGTGGTGAGTAGTTTGGAAGAGCGTTCCCGGAAAGCCGGGTCGTCATTGCCCCAGCGCGTGAGCATGCGCGGCTGGTCGTGGTTGGCGAGGTACATGGTGCCCCAGCCCTTTTGGGAAAAGGCATCGGTCCACTTGGCATAAATCTTTTTCCAGGCTACCAGATCATAGCCTTTGGGGTCAGGCATTTTATATTCATTGGGCAAATAACCGAAGTCGATTGCTTCGAAATAATAGGCCATATCCAGTTCCTTTCGTGCCGGGTCGACAAATTTCATCACGCGTTCCACATCGCCCATGGCCTCGGCAACGGTGGTGACGTTGTATTTGCACAACACTTCGCGGTTCATTTCCTGCATGTAATCGTGCAGATGGGGGCCGCTCGCGTAATACATGCCCCAATTGCCATTGTATGCTGCAGGCAGGGGTGGCCAGTTGGTGTCTTTGGAACAAAAAGCAATCGCATCCAGCCGAAAACCATCGACACCTTTGTCGAGCCAGAAACGCATCATTTTGAATATTTCCTGCCGCAATTTCGGATTTTCCCAGTTCAGATCGGGCTGCGCATCGGCAAAATAATGCAGGTAATAGGAATTGGTGGCTTCATTGTATTCCCAGGCATCTCCTTTTTCATCAAAAATGCTCCAGCGATACGGCGGTTTGCCTTTTTCTGCGGGCCACCAATGGAAGTAGTTGTAATAGGGGCTGTTGCGCGAGCTGCGGGCCGATTTAAACCAGGCATGTTCGTCGCTGCAATGATTGAGTACCATATCCATAAAAACCTTGATACCTCTTTTATGGAAACCCGAGAGCAAAACGTCGAAATCGGCCATTGTGCCGAATTCTTTCATAATATTCTGATAATCAGATATATCGTAGCCATTGTCTTTGTTTGGTGAGGAAAATATAGGGTTCAACCAAACCATATCGACCCCCAGGTTTTTCACATAATCCAGTTTTGAAATTATCCCTTTCAGGTCGCCGACTCCGTCACCATCACTGTCTTTAAAACTGCGGGGGTAAATCTGGTATACAATAGCCTCTTTCCACCAGTCTTCATGCGATGTAAGTTCATTATAACCAATACGTTGTATGCCGTTTTGATCGATGTAATCACGAATGTCCCGGTCCAGAAACAGGTCGGTAACACCTTGCCTGTCTTCGGCCACGTTTTCATAACCGATATGGTGAATGGCCTGGAGTTCGGGGCCATCTAACCCGGGATGATCTAAGAACAAGTAGGTTTTGCCCGGCTCCAGTTTTTGAAGCATTTTCAGGAAACTTTGTTTTTTCTCGGCGAATGTCTGGTGCGGACCGTCGTAGCCAGTCCAGTTAAAAGCCTTTTCTCCACCTTCGAGCGGGATGTTATACTCCTCACCCAGTCTTTGGGTAAGTAACCTTACCTCATCTGATAAATATGCACAACCCATATGGGCGGACATGTGGCTGATGCGCGGAATTTTTTCAAGCGCCATTTCAATCTGCGCCCGAAATTCTTTTTCAATGTCTTCTATCTTCCAAGGGTTTTCTGCAATGGACTGACCGGGATAGTTCTTGTTGGGCTGAACCATCGGGAAAAAGTAGCCGTCCTGGTTTTGGATACTCGGGCAATCTGTCATTGGCCGCCATTTGACATTGTCCCACTCGCTGGTAATGGCCAAATGAATACCCACATCTACGCCGGGGTTTTGTTGCAGCAACCGCACCGCTTCCGGAAACCAGGGCGATGGAACAATCACTTCGATCGAGGTTTGGATACCTTCTTTCCAGGATTTGATCAGCGCTTCGTTGCCGGAATGGGAAAAACCCATGTCGTCGCCGCGGAGAATCAGCCGGACGGGTTTTGCCTGGCCTTCAGCCAGTAACCCTTTGATTGCCACCGATTTGTTTTTGACAAAACTACTTTGAACTTCCAGGGCCACCTTGTTTTGATCAAACCGGCAGACGTAGGTTTCCGTATGCGGACTTTCGTAATAGCGCAGGGTCAGTTCCAGGGTGTTTTGATCCGTCCAGCGATAGGCTCCTGCCACTTTGGGATCGGGCAAACCAACAAAATGAGCCTTCGCCATTGCAACCAGCGAAGGGCCGCGTTTAGGCGTTTCTCCGTAAACCCATTTGCCGGACCCGAAACGCAGGTTATACGTTCCGGTATTGTTTTTTAATACCATTTCACAAACATCTCCTTTCCATTGAAAAGAGATATTTTGGATAAACATATCATTTGGAGAAAGCGAATAGGTTTTGCCGGCAATGTTTTTTGCTGTGGGAGTAGCGGCGCCTTTTGCCGGTATGGGGAGTGCAAGGGCCCTGAGTTGCTTTTTGAGCATCGAAAGGGCCTTTTTATTGGCAGTCAGCGGGTCTTTTTGAATGGCGGGGAACAAATACTTCCAGACGAGGTTGAACTCCTGCTGCATATCAGAAGTTTCGGCGGTGATCACCACAACGGCATCCTGATCGGGCATAACGATGATGAACTGGCCAAAAGCGCCGTCTCCCCGGTAAGCGTTGTTTCGGCAGCGCCACATCTGGTAGCAATAGCCCTGTTCCCAGTCGCTGGAGTCTTTTTTGGCCTGGGGCAAATCCGGATGTTGAATGATCTTGAGCGTGGACGCTTCTTCCACCCAGGCTGCCGGCAACACCTGTTTGCCGTTCCACATGCCTTTTTGCAGGAACAACTGCCCAAATTTGGCCATGTCTTCCGTTTTGACGCGGAGGCCCCAGCCGCCTACATTGACACCGGTGGGGTCTACCTCCCAATCCATACCCGAAATTCCCAGCGGCGTAAATAACCTGGGGCGCAGGTAATCGATGATTTTTTCTCCTGTCACCTGCTGTACAATAGCCGATAACATATAGGTACACAAGGAGTTATACAGAAATTTGCTGCCGGGCTTGTGTATAATCGGTGTGGCCAGGAATGCTCTCACCCAATTGCTGTCTGCTCTGACCAATGGCGTCGGGTCGGGCTCCTGACCGGCTGACATGCTCAATAAATCCCTGATACTCAGTTCCGCCAGAAAAGGGCTGACGGTTTCGGGCAGATCGTTCGGGAAAAACGAGATGACTTTATCCTGTACACTTAGTTTGTTTTCATGCACGGCAAACCCGACAGCCGTGGCGGTAAAACTCTTGCTCACGGAATACATGGTGTGTTTCAGGTTGGGGCTGTACGGATTCCACCAACCCTCCGTAATAACCTTGCCATGCCGCAGCACCATGATGCTGTGGAACTCATGATTGCTTTTGCCTGCTGCATCCAGAAACTTCAAGATTCCTTCTGAAGATACACCCTCCGCCTCCGGTGTGCTGCGGGGTAGGGCATCTGTCGTCTGGGCATTGACCCAAATCGTAAGAAATAAGAATGATAAGATTGAGAACAGAGATTTTGCCTTGCAAGTCATGATGAAAATTTTATCCCGGCAAAGGAAGAAAATTTCTTTGAATGCAACACAAGAAGTGATTTACGGGATAACAGGATAAAAGAACACGGATTAAATGGATAAGACACGGATTCAGGTTAATTGCACCTTGAAAATCCGTGTCTTATCCGTTCAATCCGTGTTCTTTTTTTGAGAAAGGGAATCACCCTTTCGCCTTCTTCTTATCTTCCTGAAACTTCATTACCTGCTCCATGACTTTGCTTAATTCCTCCCCGCTGATTCGTTTCATCAGGATTTCATGTTTGCGGTCGAGGATAAAAATCTGCGGTGTGGTTTGCACATCGTATAGTGTTTTGTATCGGCTGCGGATGTAGGGATCTTGCATGTTGAGGAACAGGTCGTCCGTGAATCCTTTTTCCTCCACCCCTTTCCAGCATTCAGGGCCTTTATCGCCCGTAGCGGTACATACGGCAAATACTTTCACGCCCCGGTTCTGGAAATTTTTAGCAAACTCGACCAGGAATGGCGCGGCTTTTTTGCAGTGGCCGCAGTCGGGCGCCCAGAAAAACAAAACGGTATAATCAGCGTCCACGTCCCAAAGGCTGTGCGGCTGGTTGTTGCGGTCCATGACGGTAATATTCGGAGCGATTTTCCCGATCAGGATAGGTTCCAGGCGTTTTGCATTGTCCACAATTTTCTCCAGATCTTCTTTTTTGGTCCACGGCGCTTTGCCCGTAGCATAGTATTTGTTCACGATATGGACATAACACCCGTCCATGCCGACAATATTGGATTTGGCGTATTGATTCAGGAAGTGGATCAGGTAATATTTGAAGTTTTCACTGGAGCCGCTCATTTTAGACAGCACATAATCAATCGAAATATTGAGGCTGTCAGGGTGTTGCGGGGTGACTTTGGTGATGTACTGATCAATTTTAGTGTGCAATACCGGACCATGCAACATACAGGGATCCGCCACGTCGATATTATCGAAAAAATGCGCTTTGTACCAGTAATACCGTTTCAGGCTGGCCTCTTTTTCGTCTCCGGGAAAGATAGGCGGCTCCGGTTCGATGGATGCTTTGACCACTTTTGCGGTCATACTGCCGGGGTATTTGCTCGTGATATCGGACTGCAATTTTTTGACCTGCTTGTCAATGTCAGCCAGTTTGTTTGTAATACGGATAGAGTCGGCGGGGTTGTTTTTCAACCGGCTCATTTGGGCGCGCAGGCTATCTGCTTCCGGCCGCATTTTGCCCAAAAAACGCAGGTAATCGTAAAAGCGGTCGTTGTCGTCCGATCCTTTGAATTTCATTTTACTAACAAAATCCTTCACATCGCTTTGGATCGTGAAACGCTGTTCGTCAGGCGGCAGCACAAACTGGATAAAATTGTTGTCCGGTTTGGTCACCAGCAGGTAAACACCGCAGGGCAGCAAGGTATCGGCTGTAAACGTGAAATAACCATCCGTACCGATGTCGGCCGTATCTTTTACATAGGTTTTATCGCCATAGTAAAATCCGAGTACCAGTTGGGTTTGAGGGTAATTATCCAGTTTGACCCGGATGTTGTAACCCGAACCATTATTGGCCAATAAACAGGAAAGGGAAATCAAAAAAGCGATGGAAAGGGAAAAAATACGTTTCATCCGAAAGTAGTTATCCGTTTTTAGTTATTGTTGAAACCTTAGGACGCGCAAATATCCATCTTCGCGGTATGGAATGACCGGCTTTTTGTAATTGTTAACATGAAAAGGCAAGCGGCGTTTACTAGATTTAAAAGTTTAGTAAACGTATCCTAGGCGTAACCCATGCACAAAACCTAGCAACCTAAAGTATAAATGCTTGATTATCAACACTAATAACCAATAACTAATAACGGATAACTAACTTACAGGTCGTACTGTTTGATCTTGCGGTACAGGGTGCGCTCGCTGATTTTGAGTTCTTCCGCGGCTTCCTTGCGGCGGCCGTTGTACTTTTTGAGTGCCCGGCGAATGGCTTCCTTTTCTATTTCGTCCATGGCCAGTGGCGAATCTGCTTCCTCACTTTTGTCAAAATTGGAAGAGGTTTTGCCTGGATCGATGATAATCGGCATCACCCGGTCATGTTCGCCGGACGGAAAATATTTCCCGCGCTCGTTGGTGCCGTAGTCTGAACTCTCAAAAGCAGGCGTATTGTGGGCCGGATAAGTGGAGCCGTAGGCCGGCGTCAGTTGTCGAACGGATCCGATATCGGGCATGTGCAGGTCGTTGCTGCGCACGAGTTCGTATATCAGCGACTTGAGGTCGTTGAGGTCGTTTTTCATATCGAACAGGACCTTGTAGAGGATATCCCGTTCCTGGAAACTTTCGCCGCCACTGTGCCGCTCTGCAATGACCGGCAGGTTTCGGTTGAACAATTGGGGCATGGTGCGCTGTAGTTGGTCCGCCGTCAGCAGACGCTCTTCGGAAAGCACACTGAGTTGTTCGGCTACATTTTTCAGTTCGCGGATATTGCCCGGCCAGTTGTAGTTTTCCAGCACTATTTCTGCGCGTTCATCGAGGCGAATCGGCTGCATCCGGTATTTTTCGGCAAAATCATACGCGAATTTGCGGAACAGCAGGGTGATATCTTCCCGGCGCTCTTTCAATGCAGGTACACGGATTGGTACGGTGCTGAGGCGGTAATACAGGTCTTCGCGAAATTTCCCTTTGCGCACCGCTTCTTCGAGGTTCACATTGGTGGCGGCAATGATGCGCACATCCGTTTTCATGCTTTTGCTGGCGCCCACGCGGATAAATTCGCCGGATTCGAGCACGCGCAACAGGTACGCCTGGGTATCGAGCGGCATTTCGCCGATTTCATCGAGGAAAATGGTGCCGCCATTGACGGTTTCAAAGTAGCCCTTGCGGTCGCCCATGGCGCCGGTGAACGAACCTTTTTCGTGGCCGAACAACTCGGAATTGATCGTTCCTTCGGGTATGGCGCCGCAGTTTACCGCGATAAAATCGTTGTGCTTGCGGCTGCTGAGTCCGTGTATGATTTTGGAAAAAACTTCCTTGCCTACGCCGCTTTCGCCGGTGATGAGTACGGTAAGGTCGGTCGCCGCTACGCGTACGGCCGTGTCGAGCGCGGCATCCAGGAGACTGGAACTGCCGACGATCCCGAAACGGGCTTTTATGGATTGTAATTGGTTGTTAGCCACAATGTTATATGATAATCGCTGATCGGAGGATTTGCTCCCGGAAATAAGGTTTTAAGTATTTTTCCCGTGCAATGTTTACCTCTTTTTCAAACGCTGTTTTAATGAATTGTTTGAGTGATGATTTGATTTCACTCAGGTTTTCTGTGTTTGGATAAAACTCAACTAAGATGTCAATATCGCTATGCTCTGTCTCTTCTCCAAGGGCATAAGAACCGAACAAACCGATTTTGGCAATCCGAAAGCGAGCTTCGAATTGCTCCTTTTCCTGGGAGAGGAATTGGAGGATGGCGGATTTGGTTGGGTTTTTATGTTTTTCCATAGTTGACCTCTTTATCAGTGGGCCAGGTGGCTGCTATACGGAGGGCCCTGTCAAGCGCGACAATCAGGAGACTGGAACTGCCGACGATCCCGAAACGGGCTTTTATGGATTGAAGATTACTCGACATTTATTTTTTCTTTTTCAAAGGTATTTTCCAACCTATCCCTACACGTAACCAGTATTTACCAAAAATATCAGATTCCAATACATCGTTTTCCTGTTGTTCAGTTGTCAACACCGGATTGCGATTTGCTGAATGCTCCAAGTCAACTGCGAAAACAAAAAAAGTGGCGCTAAAATCCAGGAAAAGATTATCCCCGATTAAATATTGCATACGTGGAATAAAACCCAATCCTGCCCCTTTTTTCTTTTTTTCGCGGGTAAATAAATCTCCGTAATTGGGCGTAAAGGTCATAGATGAAGATGTTACATTCAATAAAGCACCTAAAAAAGGTCTCCATTTCAGGTTCTCCTGATTTTTTCGGAGCATAATATTGTATTCTAATTGCGCGTCGAAACCTGAACCTTTTGCCTGCCCATACTGGATCCCACCTTTCGCATTCATGGCGCCTCCAGTATCATATTGATAATAGGATTGCGTCTGATCGTATTTACCCTTTGAAGAAAAACTCAATTCCCAAAAATTGCCATTGGCTTGTTGGATAACTATGGCAGGCATAATGAAACCCGACTCTGATTTGATAGTATAGATTTGAATGTTGTTATTTTCAGGCTCTCTAGGCCATGCGCCTAACATATCTCCATAAAATCTATATTCTTTTTCTGAACGTATACCACCGTAACCTTTTAGCGCAATAGATTGTGCATTCAAGCTGGGGAAAACAATAAACAAAAGGATTAAATGGCACAATTTTTTCGCGTACATTGGTGTACAATTAATTAATTGGTGGTTGATTTAATCTGTTTAGAAGGCGCTACACCACCTCCCCGATCAACGTCGCACTATTCACCTCGTTCACCCGCACCATCGCATAATCTCCCGGTTTCAACCCTTCCACTTTCGGGAACACAATCACCTTGTTCTGCGTATTCCGCCCGCTGAATGCCTGGTCTGATTTGCGGGAATTGCCTTCGATCAGCACCTTGAATGTTTTGCCGATATCTGCCTGGTTGTGGCGCAGGCTGACGGCCCTTTGCAAGGCAATCACTTCGCTCAGGCGGCGCCTTTTTACTTCTTCCGGGATATCGTCGGCGTATTTGCGGGCAGCTAGCGTTCCGGGGCGTTCGGAGTAAAAAAACATATAGGACATCGAGTAGTTGGCCCACTCGACCATGCTCAGGGTATCCTGGTGCTCTTCTTCCGTTTCGCTGCAAAAGCCTGTGATGATGTCGCTCGAAATAGCGCAATCCGGCATGATCCGGCGAATCGCTTCGATGCGATTCATGTACCAGGCGCGGTCGTAGGTGCGGTTCATCATTTCCAGCACGCGGCTGTTGCCTGATTGTACCGGCAAGTGGATGTATTTGCAGATATTCTCGTATTTTGCCATGATGTACAGCACATCGTCGGTCATGTCTTTCGGGTGGCTGGTGCTGAAACGCACCCGCAGGTCGGGATGCACTAAAGCGGTCATTTCCAGCAGGTTATCGAAACGAACGAGTTCACCCGTGTCCGGATTTTCCCATTTATAGGAATCCACATTTTGTCCCAGCAGCGTCACATCCCGGTAACCGCGCTCGTACAGGTCGACGGCTTCCGCTACGATGCTGAATGGGTCGCGCGAACGCTCCCGGCCGCGCGTGAAGGGCACCACGCAGAAGGAGCACATATTGTCGCAGCCGCGCATGATGGAAATAAAAGCGGCAACGCCATTGCTTTCGAGTCGCACAGGGCTGATATCGGCATAAGTTTCATCGCGGCTGAGCAGCACGTTCACCATGCGGTTACCTTCTTCGGCGGCGCCGATAAGGTTGGGCAAGTCGCGGTAAGCATCGGGGCCTACAACGAGGTCGACAAGTTTTTCTTCTTCCAGCCACTGCTTTTTCAGGCGTTCGGCCATGCAGCCGAGTACGCCTACTTTCATACCCGGGCGTTGTTTTTTTAACAACTCCAAGATTCTGAGGCGTTTACGCACAGTTTCTTCCGCTTTTTCCCGAATAGAGCAGGTATTGATCAGGATCAGATCGCTCTCTTCCATGTTGCGGGTAGGGGCGTAACCCACATCGCCCAGAATACTGGCAACAATTTCGGAGTCGCTGAAATTCATCTGACAGCCGTAACTTTCAATGTAAAACCGTTTGATACCCGGCGCATTGTTTTCCTGCCAGTGCTCCTTGAACAATACAGTGCCCTGACGCGCTTCGTCTATGGTTTTGATCCCTTCTATGGTCGGGTTGTTATCGTACATGTCTTAAAAAACAATTGAAAATTGGTAAAGCGCCGCAAAGATAGGCGATAGTTGTCAAACCACGTGACAAAATGTCATCTTTTGCAGGGGGCAAAAAAAAGCCCTGCGGGAGGCAGGGCTGTGGGATGGGGAGGTTTGAAGAGGGGTTTGATGGTTTGAAAGGTTTGATGGTTTGTGGTGGTAACTCAAGCCGAGAATTACCACCTCAAACCATCAAACCTTTCGAACCATCAAACCCTAAATTACAACCAACAACGTTTTAACCGTAATCTTCAAAACCTCCAGCGCTATATCTTCAAATTTGGCTTTTGAAACGGCCACTTCGGACAGCAGTTCGATTTTCAACTGTGCCCAGCGACCCTGAATGAGCATTTCAAAATCATCTTTGGTGATTTTTTTGTCGGATAGCATTTCCGCGTAGCGGCGGGCGTCTTTTTTGAGATTGGCGTGGAGTTTTGCCGCAGCTTCTTCATAGTGCTTGCGGCGGCGCTTCACAAAATTGCTCACCATATCTACGATCTGGTTGTCCAATCCGTCGAGCGCGTCCTGAATTTCTTGACCTTTACCTGGCATATTTTTCGTTGAGTTTAGATTTTCAAATAGTTGATTGTCAGTTGTTTATTTCTTTTTTGCGCTTTCTGCTTTTTTAATGGCATCCAGGCTTTTGCTGACTTGCATAGCGGCTTCCTTGATAAAGTCCTTGTCCAGTTTGCCTTTTTCTTTCCAGCGTGCAAAAAATGGAGTCACCAGGTCGTTTTGCAAAATTTTCCAGGACTCTGCTACTTCCTTGTTTTTCTTCAGGGAAGCGGCGTGAGTAGCTGCTTTACCAATGTCGTTCAAAAGTGACGTTGCATCGGCTTCGTGTTTACTGTAGGCTTCGGTTGCTTTACCCATCAAATCGGGCAGTTTTTTGGAAATGCTGGTGACATTTTCCATGCTCATTGCATCAAAGGACGCGACGCAGGAAGACACAGTAACCATCGAGCCAACAAAAAGCAGGCCAAGTGACAGTACTAAAGTATTGATTTTCAATGATGAAAGGAGAGTTTTCATGTGAAATGAAAATTTGTTGTTAAAAAGGTTTTTGAAAACGCAGGTGAAAGTAGCGGGTTTTGCACAAATGCAATATGAAATTTTATGGTAGACTATACCCGCCGCATATTAACGTACAAACCATACAATTTTATTCTGCCAACGCTTTTTTATATGCAGCAAGGCAGCGTTCCCGCGCAAAAACGTGGTCGACCATCGGCATCGGGTACCGGGGCGTGCCGAATTCGGGCACCCATTGCCGGATGTATTTGAATTCAGGGTCGAACTTTTTGGTTTGTTCCGTGGGGTTGAAAATCCGGAAATACGGCGCCGCATCTGTGCCGCAACCTGCTGCCCACTGCCAGCCGCCGGAATTGCTGGCCAGGTCGAAATCAAGCAGTTTTTCCGCAAAATAAGCCTCTCCCAGGCGCCAGTCGATGAGCAGGTGTTTGGTCAGAAAACTGGCGGTGATCATCCGTACCCGGTTATGCATGTAACCCGTCGTGTTCAGTTCACGCATACCTGCATCTACAATGGGGTAACCGGTACGCCCCTGGCGCCATTTTTCAACATCTTCCGGGGCATCGCGCCATTCCATTTTATCGTATTGCGGCCGGAAGGCATGGCCGACCACATGGGGAAAATGCCCGAGGATCTGGCTGTAAAAATCGCGCCAGATCAGTTCGTTCAGGTATGTAGCATTCAAAGCCAGGGCATGCCGCGCTTTTTCTCGGATACTGATGGTGCCGAAACGAAAATGAATCCCAAGTTTTGAAGTGCCGTTGATGGCCGGGAAGTTGCGGGTTTTGTCGTAGTTTTTTATCAGGCCGCGGGCGACAGAAACGGGCGGGAAAGAAACCGTTGCCGGGCGAAACCCCATTTCATCCAATGGAGGTAATGGTAATGGCTTGGTTTTGAATAAGTTGTGCGCGTATTTTTCAGTAGGGTAGGAGCTCAGGTAAAACGAAACCTTATCGGGTACATCGCCTGAATTGGGTATTTCCATCTGGCGGCTTTCGAGTTTCTCCAACCAGCGCCGGCTGTATGGCGTAAACACCGTGTAGGGGGTCCGGTCAGCCTTTAATACCTCGTCTTTTTCAAAAATTACATGGTCTTTGTATGTAAAAAAAGGAATGTTTTTGCCGGCCAATAACTGCTCTACTGCGGCGTCGCGCCGGCCGGCATAAGGCTCAAAATCGCGGTTGGTGTATACTGCGGCAACGTGGTATTGCTGTAGGAGTGCAGGCCATATTTCCTCAGGCGAACCGTAAAGCACCAATATACTGCTGCCCAGTGATTCCAGGGTGTTTTTAAGGTTTATGATAGCCTGATGGATGAATGTTACCCTTGCATCTTGTTTATTTGTCAGGTCATCCAGAATATTG
This sequence comes from Saprospiraceae bacterium, assembly GCA_020847425.1. Classification (GTDB taxonomy): domain Bacteria; phylum Bacteroidota; class Bacteroidia; order Chitinophagales; family Saprospiraceae; genus M3007. Next base: position 3,744 of record JADLCC010000211.1, on the reverse strand, counting down.
CGGTCGAAAATGAAAAGGGGCAATACCGGATCAGGGCCTTTTAATGCATGATACAGACCAGCGTTGTCGTGCATCCGCAGGTCGCGTCGGTACCAGAAAATAGAAACGGGAGTTTGCATGATAGCCGGGAACAAGTGTTGCTGCCAAAAGTTCTTCAACCCACAAGGTTTAAAGTAATTACTGATTTATTCTGATCTTCACGCCATGTTTACACTTCAAAGCGATAGTCGCTGGTCCAAATTCGTGTGGTTACTTGTAGCTGCTATTTTTATCGCGGATTTGCTGTTGCCCAGGCAATTCAATATCGTATTCGCCTACTTGCTGGCGCATTTTATGGCCATTTTTTTCAAGGAAAAAGGCGATGTTTTTTTGCTGGCGGTAGCCACCACAGCGCTGACGATTGTTGCGGTATTTATAAGACCTCAAGAAGCGCCCTTGCAGGAAATCCTTTTTGAACGTATTCCTCCGGTGGTGAGTTTTTGGGCCGCCGCATTTTTTGTGGTGCGTTTCATTGCCCTCCGGGAAGTGGAAGAGAAACAGGAAGGCCGTTTTAAAGCATTGTTTGAATATGCTACCAGTGGCATTCTTATGACGAACCGCAAAGGCATTATCGTAACGGCCAATCCGGCACTTGAAAATTTATTTGGATACGTTTCGGGAGAATTGTCCGGCCAACCTATAGAAAAATTGATCCCAAAACGTTTTGCACAGCACCACGTTCATCACCGGGATAATTTTCATGGAAACCCGCACCCGCGTAGCATGGGGACGGGGCTGAACCTGAGTGGATTGCGAAAAAATGGGGAAGAATTTCCTGTGGAAGTTAGTTTAAGCCCGTTTAAAAACCGGGATGGAGAATTCGTAGTGGCCTTTGTGATCGACAATACTATCCGGAAAAATTATGAAAATTCCATTCTTCTCCAAAAACTGGAACTGGCCCAATTGTCGGAAGCCCTCCAGCAATCCAATGAAAGCCTGGAAAACAAAGTAGCCGACCGTACGCATGAATTGGAGCAGGCTAAAAATGACCTCGCTGCCGCACTCGAAAATGAACGGGAACTGGGTGAGTTGAAAAGCCGATTTGTCAGTATGGCTTCTCACGAATTCCGCACGCCACTTACCTCCGTGCTTTCTTCTGCCGGATTGATTCTGCAATACGCTGACCGGCAGGATATTCCCAATGTAAAAAAACACGCCGACCGCATTAAAAATGCCGTAAACGGTCTGAATACTATCCTGACCGAATTTCTTTCCCTCGGGCGCCTGGAGGAAGGCCGCACGCAGGCTAAACTGGAAGAAATCAACCTCCCGAATTGTATTGAAGAAGTCCACCTGGAAATGAAAAACCTGTTTAAGAGCGGGCAAAAACTGGTTTGCCTGCACGAAGGTCCGGAATTAGCCAAACTGGATGGTGGGTTGTTAAAAAACATTCTGATTAACCTGGTTTCTAACGCTGTCAAATATTCGCCGGAGGATTCTCCTATTACTGTGGAAAGTAAAATAGGGCCGGATGGCGTCCGGATTAGTGTGCGCGATCAAGGCATGGGCATTCCTGAAAGCGAACAAAAACACTTGTTTGATCGATTCTTCCGGGCAACCAATGCTACCAATATTCAGGGCACCGGTCTGGGACTTTATATTGTTCAGCGATATTCGGAAATGATGAACGGAGAAGTGGGATTTACCAGCGAAGTGGAAAAAGGCAGCGAATTCTGGGTCAGGTTTTTAGAGAAGTGAGAAGTGAGAGGTGAGAATTGAGAGCCGACTTAGATTACACCTGACAATGTTTGGCATTCCCTATATGGGATGTCAAACATTGGGATGTCAATATTTTTCGTTCCTTATGATGAATGTCCAACGTAATCAGGTGTAATCTAAGTCGGCTCTCACCTCTCACTTCTCACTTCTCACCTCTAAAAAAATGCCCCGCCAGAAAGACTAACTCTCAGCGGGGTGAACAAAACCCTCTTGCATAGATTTTGCAAGTGCAACCTTTCGGTTTACACCGTTATATCATATCACTGTCGGAGTGAATAACCAGAACCGGTAAGGAGCTGCTCGACAGTACTTCTCTTGTGATGCTTTTGTGCAGAAAATTTTCCCAAAAACTGCGGTGATGTGTTACGAAGACAAGTAAACCGATCCTGTGATAAAATGCGTACTCATAGAGCGGATCCACAATATCTTCACTCACCATTTTAGTAAAAATAAACGGTTTTTCAGGCATTGATTCCTGGTAATTGGCTTCAAATAATTTGCGTTCCATGGCAAGCCCCTTTTCATCCGGCGGCCCGATATGCACAAAGTGAATCTGGCTGTCAAAACGGCGGGCAAAAGAGACTGCTTGTTGTATCTGCAAGGCATCCAGCGACTCGAAATTGCTGGCATACAGCATGTTAGGGAAGCCGGTGTATGTCAAACCTGGCGGGATAAATAATACCGGAGCCAGAGCATTTTTTGAAACTTCCATACTCACAGAGCCAAACAGTTTGTGCGTTACCGTTCCGCCACCCGTGGTGCCCATAACGATCAGGTCACAGCGCTCCGAGTACGTTTGAATTGCGGTATCCGGAAAGCCATAGATTACTTTTGAACTGACATAAGGCCCTTTGATCTCCGTGGTTTGCCCCGGAGCGCCCGGTTGAGGAGTTGTCGGTGCATAAGCCACTACGTCAGATGCCATGGTCTGCTGAATAAAAGTATCCAGTTCGGATTGCATCGTTTTATTATATCCCGAAAGAAACCCGGAAGCGGAGGGTTTACTGCCCTCAAATATGCTGTCCATAGCAAAAATCACTTCGAGGTGCGCATCGGTTTTTTTGGCGATTTGCCAGGCAAAAAGCAACGCATTTGCCGACACTGTACTCATGTCGACGGGTACAATAATGTGTTTCAGTCTGTTCAATTTGCTTTTGAGTAAGTACCTGTTTCTGAACAGTTGAACCAACTCATCAACAGAAGGGACCTGCCCTTCAGAGACCAAAACGCCGTCCAACACGAGGGCCGGCAAAGAAGTTATACCATCGCCTGCTATAGTTCCCGGTTCAAAAACATCAATCAGTTTATGAGCCATAGGGAATGCGATCAATGCTTCATTAAGCCTATCGTGCAATTCCTGGCTTTGTTGGTCGCGGTAGCTGTACACTTTGATATGCGCTTTGCCACATCCCCGGCAGCTGCCTGCACAGGATTTGGATGGGATAGAGGCAAATTCTTTCATGATTTCCTTATTTTGGACATCTCCTGTTTTTCAGGAAGCAGGGGTGTTTACATGATCATATACACTTGTGGGGTCAATAGGTCGTTCGTCTGCCAGGGCCTTCATAATGTCAAAAGGTGTAATAATACCAACCAGATCGCCGTCTTCCACAACTGGAAGTGCATGAAAACGATTGATAATGAATATTTCCAAAGCAACATTGATACGATCATCTGGTGCGACTTTCCCCAAACGGGATGTCATAATTTCTCCTGCCTGGGTGCGTTTCAATCGCAGGTCATTAACAACCTGGTCTTCGTCAAATTTGTAAGCGCCACCTACGAAATGTTCAAAATCAGTTCTGCTGATAATGCCAACAATTTCCCGGAAACGAACAACAGGTATGTGGTGAAATTTATGGGTATCGAAAATCTCTTTGACTTTCAATAAGGTTTCTTCCGGACCGATCGTAACTAAATGCTTGTGATCGGTCATCAGACTGGAAATAGGTGCGTAGACATTCATAATGAAAGAGGTTTGTTCTT
>JADLCC010000210.1 GCA_020847425.1 Saprospiraceae bacterium | reverse complement strand
GGTTTGCCCCGGATTTTTATACCCTTCATCTTTTTGCCACAACAACCGGTACCAGGCCCCTATCCTGGCATTGTCACTGCTTTCAATCTCGCGGATCAATGTGCTGTCTTTAAATTGTTGCAGTTCCCGGTATGGTGCAGGAAATGTTTTTAAAGCCTCTTCGCTCATCCAGGCTTCGGCCGGAGAGCCGCCCAGGCTGGCGTTGATCAGTCCGACGGAAACCTTGTTGACCTCATAGAGTTCTTTTGCAAAAAAATAGGCAACCGCCGAAAACGCGAGTACATTTTCAGGATCGGCAGATTTCCAGACGCCCGCCGGTAAGTCCTGTTGCGGCGTATTAAAATCGTAGCGTTGCGGCACACTGAAGTGCCGGATGAACGGGTTGCCGGACTGCGCAATGTCGTCGGCGTAAATAGGGCTCACCCTCCTCATTGGCAATTCCATGTTCGATTGCCCGGAACAAATCCAGACGTCGCCGACCAGTATATCGGAAATTTTTATTTCATTCGTCGCCTGCACCAGCATGTCATAGGGACCTCCGGCTTTCAGGGGCGACAGGGGCACTTGCCAGGCTCCGTCCTTATCGGCCTTTGTGCCGTAAACAGCACCCATAAAATGAACCAAAACCTTTTCTCCGGGGCTCGCCCAACCCCAAATATTCACATCGGCATCCCGTTGCAGTACCATGCCGTCGGAGATCAGTTTCGGCAGCCTGACTTGAGCCGACAAAGGACACCAGGCGACCAGCAGGCTGAGCAGAAGAATATTAGGTGTTTTTTTGAGCATATTTACCTGTACCTCAGGGTTCAATCGTCTGAATCGTTCCGTCCGCATTGTATTTCAATTCGGTCACTTTCACATTGCGCAGGTGCGTTTTGCCCGATAACTGCACGTCGTGGTAGAACAGGTACCATTTTCCTTTTACTTCCACGATGGAATGGTGATTGGTCCAGCCCTGCACGGGTTTCAGAACGATTCCTTTGTAGGTAAAAGGTCCGTAAGGGTTGTCGCCAATGGCGTAACACAGGTTATGGGTGTCTCCGGTGGAATAGGAAAAGTAGTATTTACCATTGTAGCGGTGCATCCATGCCGCTTCAAAAAAGCGCTTGTCGTTGTTGCTTTCGAGGAAAAGATTGCCCTTTTCATCCAGGATTTTTACTTCCCTGACCGGTTCTGCAAAACTTTTCATGTCCGGATTCAATTTGGCGACCCTCGGTAAATGCGCTACTTCCCCGGGGTTTTTCAGTTTGGCTCCAGCGTCGTAGGTATTGTTTGGCCAGCGTTGCAATTGCCCGCCCCAGATGCCGCCGAAATACATATAGTAGTTGCCGTCGGTATCATTAAAAACGCAGGGATCGATGCTGTAACTGCCTTTTATCGGCTCCGGTTCGGCCTGAAAAGGACCTTCGGGCTTTTTGCTGGTAGCTACGCCGATCCTGAAAATATCCTTTTTGTCTTTTACCGGAAAGTAGAGGTAGTAAGTACCGTCTTTGTACGCCGCATCGGGCGCCCACATTTGCCGGCCGGCCCAGGGAACGTTTTTGATATCCAGCGCCACACCGTGGTCTTTCACTTTTCCGCCAATTTTTTTCATAGAAAGGATATGATAATCCTTCATATCGAAATGCCCGCCTTCGTCGTCTTCTTTGGCGCCCGATTCAATATCGTGGGAGGGATAAATGAATATCCGGCCCTTAAATACATGCGCGGAAGGGTCGGCCGTGAAAATATGCGACAACAAAGGCTGGGAAAGATACTTCCCGGTGTTGTCTGATTGTGCGGAAGCGAGCAGTGTGATACACAGCAAAAGGTTTGAAAAAAGGAATTTTAACATGGTGGTTACATCTTCATTTTAATTGGTAAATCGCTACAAGTTTTTTCATTTCTTCCAGGGTTCTTTCCGGTTGTTTAAACGGCGAAGGAACGGGTTGTTTTGAAAAAGTCTGGAAATATAATACGCAGGCATCGCGCCAGTTGAGCGCTTCCCTGTGCTGAACAGCCAGTCGACCTGCTACATCTTCATATATTTCACTGTCAACAGACTTGCGCACTCTGTTCCATTCCTTTTGCATCCATTGCACCGATTCCACGCCCCGGTAATAACGGGTGCATAGTTCGTCCCAAAGTGTATTGCCTGTCGACAGTTTTTTGTCCCAGCCGACACGGTGAAACCAGAGCAGGTATTTCAGGTCGCAAGATGCGGGATCATTCCAATTATTTTGCACTTCCTGCCGATATAATCCCAGCGCATTGCTTCCCTGTGCCGTGCGATCAAATCCGATACCCGTCGAATCGACCCTGTGGTAATAGATGGATGTCCAGTCAGGCCGTGCGCTTTGTGTCAGCCAGGGTTCCGGGCCAAAATGTATGCCCTGTCCCATGATATGGTGCAGTCCGAGCGGCGTCGTGAAATCCACATAGATTTCCCTGGATTGCAGCAGGATATTTTTGATGACCGGAACCGCGTTTGGATCCCTGGTCAGGGTCATTTTCACCCATTCATCGGCGATTTGCTCCTCGCTGAGCGTATGGTCCCAGGCGAGGCGGCCGAATGCATACCAGTTGGCCTGCGACATCAGGTGCCCCGTCCAATTGCGGTCGGAACCCGTATTGGCTACTCCTGCAATAGCCGTAAAGTCATAGTTGTGCACGGAGCCGTCGACCACTCTGGCTACCGTAGAACCTTTGCCTTTTGCGTAAGTATCCGATTCGAGGCATTCTTTGTACAGGGAAGCCTGGTAAACCAAGTTGGTGGAAAACCCCAGGTACTCCTGCGTGATCTGGAATTCCAGGGCCAGCGGTGTTTCCGGCATTGCGCCAAAAAGCGGGTGAAAAGGTTCGCGGGGCTGGAAGTCGATGGGGCCGTTTTTCACCTGCACCACCACATTATCGGCAAAAAGCCCGTCGAGTGGTTTGAATTCGTTGAAGGCTTCCTTGTAGCGGTCGCCGTGCGGGTCGGGGCTATACACGAAGGCGCGCCAGATTACGCGGCCTTTGTGCTTGCGCAGGGCTTCCGCCAGCATATTGGCGCCGTCGGCGTGGGTACGACCGTATTCCTGCGGTCCCGGTTCACCTTCGGAATTGGCTTTGACCAGAAATCCGCCGAAGTCAGGGATGTAACGGTACACTTCGTCGGCTTTGGCGGCCCACCACTGCCGCACCTGTGGGTCCAGGGGGTCGGAGGTTTGGAGATTGCCGAGGATTTTTGGCGAAGCAAAATTGACGGACAGGTAGACTTGTATACCGTAGGTGCGAAACAAATCGGCCAGGGCTTTCACTTTTATGAGGTATTCGGGGGTTAGGAAACGTGCGCTGGCATTCACATTGTTCAAAGCCACGGCATTGATGCCGATGGAAGCGTTAGCGCGGGCGTACTCGAGATAGCGAGGGTCCAGGTTTTCCGGTAGTTCGTACCATTTCCACAGCGAAGCGCCGGCGTATCCGCGCTCGATGGTGCCCAGGGGATTGTCCCAGTGGTTGAGCATACGCAAGCGGATTTTGGGTGCGCTGGACAGATTGATGCCTGTAAGCGGTTGTTCCGTCTGCAAATGCCGGAGTAGGGCATAAACGCCGTACAAAATACCCCGGTCGTCGGGGCCGGAAATGACAAGGTTTCCTCCTTTTGTTTCGATGCGAAATCCTTCTTCCGGCAGGGTTTTATCCCGCTGCAAAATGATGCCGCCGCTCTTTTTCGCCACACCGGCGATACGGTTGCCCAGCAGGCCTTCCAGTCCGCGTTTCAGTTCCGACTGTGCTGTTCGAATAATCAGCGATTTTTCGGTAGGTATTTCAATAAATCCTGCGAACCGTTTGTATTCAGCCTTTTTCGCCGTATTTTTCAAAAGATCGTACTTCAGCCAAAGCCGGTAACCGTCGTCGGCACGCGCATCGGCGAAGGAGAATAACAGGAAAACAAGCAGGATTTTTTTGAGCATAAGATAGAGTTGGAATGGTTTGCAAACAGCATGGCTACAAAGATACCGGTCCGCTGGGCCTTGCAACACCTTACCGGCCTATTCCCCCGCAAATCGTTTCAGATCACTTGTCGCAAATGTCCACTCCGGCGTATCGACATCTCCGGAAGACAGGGTTCGATACCACGGACCTCCACCCTTATCGGCCGGATTTCTCAGAATCTGAACCTCCTGCGCCGGCATATAACTCTGCGCCAACAGGAACACCTTATTTGCATCAGCATCAAAGGCCATATCGACAACAATGACCGCATGGCCCGGCGAGCCGCCCTGTATGAATACATCGCCGATTTGAAGGCCCTCTATGGGCGCTGTTTCCAGTTCTTTGGAAAGCGATAAAGTGCCCGCATAATTGAACACCAGCTCCAGGTATTTCCAGAAAACGGCGTAGGAATCAGAAGCGGCGGCAGACTGCACCCACTCCGTGCGGTTGCCGGTGACTTTCACACGCCCGCCTTTTCGCCAGCGCTCGTAATCCACCCGGAAACCGTTGGTGAGGTTGAAATGTATCTCTTTGTACTGTTTGCTATGCCACAGGTATTCGGCGCGCAGCCGCATGATCGCGTCGGCGCATTGGTGCAGGTCTCTTTTGCCGATGGGCAG
>JADLCC010000209.1 GCA_020847425.1 Saprospiraceae bacterium | reverse complement strand
CGGGTCGACCGGCCCCTGCGGGAATCTCCACTGTCTGGAGTTTTTCATTTAAAAGAGTACGCGCCCGGTAGAGGTCCATATCCTCCCGGAACACCACCGTGATCACACTCAAACCGAAACGAGAAATGGAGCGCAATTCGAGCACACCTGGCAGGTTGCGCACGGCATTTTCAATCGGCGCAGTGACGTATTGTTCCACTTCCTGGGTCGCCAGTGTAGGGCACAAGGTCAGCACCTGTGCCTGGTTGTTGGTGATATCAGGCATGGCATCGATGGGCAGGCGGCTGAAAGACCAAAGCCCTGCCACGACCATTCCCAAAACCAGCAAGCCGATCAGGGGTTTGTTCTGAAGCGAAAAAGCAATTATTTTTTGAAACATTCGTAGTTATCCGTTATTGGTTATCAGTGTTGATAATCAAGTATTTGCAAGAAGTTTATTCTAAACTAATTTGGTATGTTTATATGTGATCTGCGCAAGAATTGCTGCTATGCAACAGCAAAGCATCGACACATTACCTGAAAATGAAATGTAAATCGGCTAATGCCGAACAGAGCATCCCTGAGGAGGTGTCCTGTTTTGTTGCTTTGACCGCGAAGCGGTACAAATCGGTATACCAGGCCGAAAATTAATTACCCATGCCAAACCATTGTGTCATTCAGAACCGAAGGTGATGAATCTGGGGGCGTAGCCCTGAATCAATAGATAATATCGGCCTTCGGCCTCAGATGCTTCGGCTACGCCTCAGCATGACACACTTGCTTGGTTTGAGTACTTAACGCCCGGTGATAACTCAGCCAAAGCGAATAAATGCAATCAGGCTATCGGTGGGCGGAAAAGACCGGATGCGTAATCTCCGGAAGGCAGCAACGCGTTATTGGCCGGCAAGGCAGTGCAGGAAAGTATGACCGGCACCGATGTACAAGTCACAAACGGCAACGGCTGCGGCAAGGTAGAGTCTGCCATTGCGCTATGAGAGCAGTGCAAGGGCAATTGAGTATGGGCATCGTTCTGGTGCCTGTGCTGCACATTCAGGTAATGTTCGCCCAGAAAAGACAGGAAAGACAATCGAGGCGTTTCCTGTAAATGTTCCTGATAGTGTTCCAGCAATGAAGGCATGCGCAATACCTCCGCCAGCATGTTGTGGCCGGTGGCAAATTGCAAGATCAGGACCCATATCAGGATGCGCTTCATGTGGCAAAGGTAAAAGAAGATATCAAAGCATCGATCAGCGGTGCTGAAAAATGCTTCCGACGGAGACAAACACGTGTGACGATTGGGAATTGTTGCCTGGGATTTTTTTTAGAACACGGATAAAACGGATGGGACACGGATTTTAAATGTATATGTGTACTTGTAAACATACTTATTCTACATCGGGGAATAATCCGTGCAAATCCGCGTCATCCGCGTTGCCATTATTCCTACGACGTGAAAAAAACCTTTTTAATCCGTGTCCCATCCGTTTTATCCGTGTTCCATTTAATCGAATATCTCCAAACCCCAAAAATCACCAGCAACACCACCGCCAAAATCGACGCCCACCACATCCACGTTCCTACAAAACGCCAGCCCATATTCATCTCTCTTTCTGCCCCGATAGCCAGAAAACCCGCCCAGAAATACGGCGATTGTGTTGTTGCACCCACAGCAGGATCGGACAAATAATCGAGTTTTGCTTGCCGCAAAGCATCGCCAGTCGGGATTTTCTCACCCAAATGTGCATAAAAACGGCTGAACAAACGCGCCGTGCTCCGGTCATTAACCGACCAAAGGCTCGACACCACACAGGCCGCGCCGCTGGAAGCGAAAGCCCTGGCCAGGCTCATCACACCCTCTCCTTTTTGTTCTTTACCCAGCCCGGTCTCGCAGGCACTGAGCACCACCAGGTCCGCCTGAATCGGCAGGGTGTAGATGTCCGGCAGCAACAAGGCGTTGTCATACAATTCGATCCGCGGGTTATCGCCTGCAAAGGCATGCGTGGAAAAATGCAGGATGCGGGCCTGCGCAGCGCGTTGCAACAATCGCTCCGCTGTCGCCTGCTGTTCCGTCAGTTCGACCAGATCAAAGTGCGTCATGCCGTTCCACTCCTCCCGCGAGGATAGCAGGGGCGCCAGACCGCGTTCGCCCTGACTGAAACCCGGTGCTATACCCAGTAAAACGCTGGTTGTCAGCGATTTCAGTTCGCCCTGTCGGCGCAGCGTCGAAAGCGACCAGGCGTAAAACAGGTGCTGTTTTTGCAACAAATAAGGCGCCGACCGCAGGCTGCTGCCCGGCGGAGCCCGCTCGTACAGCAGCGCTTCAAAAGGGATAAAATTCAAAAAACCATCCGGCACAATGGTCAGTTTATCTGCCGTTGCCGCTTCAGGCGGCAGTATTTTCTGCCAGAGCGCATAAGCGGTTTGAAAGTAAGTATCAGGGGCGGCGAGTATCGCATTGGCGTTGTCAAAAAAAGCCAAAAAGGTACCCGTCAGGTCTCGCATCGCCTGATCGTTGGGCAGCCGATGCCAGGCCAGCGCCTTGTCCGGCGCGCACACAAACACATCGATAAAAGCCTCTGTCACAAAGTATTCCACCAGCAGCCCCCCGGCCGGGATACCAACCAGGCTGGAATAGTCGCGGACGCCCATTTTCCGTTCATACAACTGCGGGTATTCCTTGCGCAGGGCAAATTCCAATCCGGCAATCTGCGTGGTGATGTCATCGGCCGATTGCCGCCATTCGTCCAGTTGGTCGCTGGCGGATTCCATCAGGATCCGTTTTTCAAAATAGGCGAGGTTGCGCCGGAGCAAACGCAATTGCCCAAAACGGGCATCCCCGCTCGCCTGCTGGCGCTGGGCAATGTTCTCTTCCAGGGCATCGCGCAGCAGCATATCCTTGCTGCGTTCGGCTATAGCAAAGCCGCGCAGGATGAGTGCCGGTTTTTGTGTTGCTGCATAAAGCGCATAAGCCACCCGCATGGCGGCCTCTTCCCTGACCCGCGCCGCGGACTGTAGCCCCAGTTTGGAGGACCGGTAGCGGAACACGTCGCGCAGGCGCATTTCAGCCTGCCAGGCCAGGTCGTGGCAGTTCAGGGCGACGTACAGCCATTCGATGCCGCCGTTTTTTTGGTGCCAGCGCTCGGCGGCCTCCGCTTTCACGGCCAGGGCTTCAAAAATGACATTTTCTTCGTAAAAATCACGGCCGACTGGGTTGTCATTGGCCTTTTCCGGTTTAAAATTCGGGATAACGATGTGCAGCGCTTCGTTGGCTGCCTCCATGGCTTCATAGGGTTTGCCGCGCAGGAGCGCCAGTTGCGCGCGGGCAATCTCAATTTTGCCCCGATCGCGCGGTGGCAATGCCGCATCCTGTTTGCGCGCCATAGAAAGCAGTTGTTCGGCTTCACTGTATCGTCCGGCGGCCGTGGCGGCCTCCCCGGCGGTGCGGTAAGCCCGCGCGAGGTACTCGACAGTTTGCGGGTTCGTTGTCGACGCCCGGCGCAGCAGCACGAGCGATTGTGCGGCCGTCTGGCAAGCCTGAACGGCCTGTCCGCCATCCAGTTGCACCTGTGCCAGCCCGGCCAGCAGCAAACCCCGCCGCGCATCGGACACCTGCTTGAGCGCCAGTCCTTTTCGGAAATAGGCCTCCGCTGCGGTATAATTATCGCTGTTCCAGTAAGCCGTCCCGATATTGTTGTACAGGCCGGACAGCACCTCGTCGTCGGCGCTGGTCAGCAGGGCTTTTTGAAAAACGACCAGCGCTTTTTCATTGTCGCCGAGGCGGGTGTAGTTGTTGCCCAGCGCTTTGTACACGCTTTCCGTAGCGTCAAAATCTGCATAGCGGTAGCGCTCGAACAATGCCGCCGCCGATTCGCCCGCCGATACCGCCGACACCAGCAAGCCGCGTTTGAGGCAGTAATCCGCCTGGTAGGTATAGAGGTACAAGAGCGGTTCGGCTTCGTCGGCATTTGCGGGTTGCCGCCATTGCTGTCGAAAGGTTTGTTCAATCCGGCGCAGGGCCTCGGCCGGATTATCGGAAAAAAACTTTTGTATCCGGTATTGCACCCAGCCCCAGAGGGCTAGGCTGTCGGCCTGGCGGGCAGTTTTGGATTTTTCCTGCGCAAAAAACATAAAACTGTCGCGTTTTTCCTGCTCGTAGTAGCGTTTGATCTGGGCGTCGTAGCGGTGGAGGTCGGGAGGGGAT
>JADLCC010000208.1 GCA_020847425.1 Saprospiraceae bacterium | reverse complement strand
TGCTGCGCATCGACTATGTGTTGGCGGAAAAAAGTTTTACCACCTATTCCTGCCGGGTCGGGCGGGACAGCGATTTTTCGGACCATTATCCGGTGTTTGTGGCGCTGGGGTTTTAAAACCCCGCCGCGTGCCCATCTTTCCGCCTCGCCAGGTGTTCCTCCTCATCCCATTCTCCCAAGCCCAAGCGCCGCGCGTGGTGTTTTTTTCAGCCTCGTCAGGTTACCAGCCCGCCGACCAACTCCACCCCTGCGCCGCATCAGTGTCTCCGACCTGATGCAAACGTACAGCACGGTTTTGGACCTACATCATATCAAAACGCTGGAGCAGGGCCTCTTTTTGTACCAAGATGCAGTCAATATACGCTTGAGTAGGAAGTAATTTCATGATGTTTTTAGCATAAAAGTAAAGCATGGTTGTGTTATACGTTGGCCGCAGGTCGGAGACACTGCGGCGGCGTTGCGCTTGGACGGAGTGATGGGGAAGACCTGATGAGGCGGAAGGTAAAGCAGCGACACCCGGCCCGCGCCGGATGCCGCTGTTTCCTTGATTTTACTTCGGCAGCCACTCGGGTATTTCATATACAATACCGGTCATGCCGGCTGATTCCATGGCGTTTTTGAGGCGCTCGGAGACGTAAAAACCCAAGTGGAAACTGCGAAAACGGAACACATCCATTGTGATCTTGTTAGTATTAATTATGATCTTTTCGATTTGAATTTCATGAGCATCTTTTGCAAGATTGCGTGCCTTTGCGTTTTCAAATTGTAACAAGATATTTTCTCCACTCTTTGTAATACGTCGAAATGTGCTCTTTTCCCAATTGATAAAATCATCCTGACGCGGCCAAGGAAAGTATATCAGATGGTAATCAACGATTTTATTTGGCGTATGGACAGGTACAGGAAAATATTGGTACTCATCCAAAACAAAACCTTTGAGCAATGCCAATAACCTGGTGCTGACCATCAGGTAATTTCGATCTACATTAACTGCGCTTACCCAATCTGTTAATTTGGCCCTTTTTGCCAACTCAAAATATGGGAAAACAATATCGAATTCAATACGCCCTTTCAAAGGCGTCATCGTATAACTGTTTTCTCCCCAACGATCTGTTAGCCAGGGCCATTTTTCCTGGACTTGAGGAAAATCCCCAATTATAGGGCCTTCTACTGATTGTTCTAATTTAAACAATTTCATCATGGTACTGATGGAACATTTACACCGTTCAAGGTTAAGTTATTGATCTTAACTGTGGGATTTAGATCGATATGATTTCTTATGTTGTTTTCCAATTCAATGAGTTTTTGACGTGCCACAGAAACAGGTACTAACCCTGTTCCATAGTGATCCTCCAATTTTTGCCAAAGTTCTGTCATTTTTGCCCTAACTTTATTATTATAAGCAGGGTGATATGCGTGAACACCTGTGCCAGGATCTGCTCTAAATCGTTCCAGTTCGATTCCATTGTTCGGGTGGTTCATGTGAAAGTTGCCCTTCCCTGCGTGTTGGGCCAATTCATGTTCTGCAAGTTCCCATGGAACAATATGATGCGCCTCATGCATAGTGTTTGTTATCCCAAGAATCTTTCTCAAATTATCTCTATTCCCAAAATCAATCAAATTGCCTACCTTTTTAAATGGCAAACTATGGCTTATCCCATTAAATAGCACTGTTATTCCTGCATACTTTGCCCCAGTAGCAAACCATCCTACAATGGGCAAAGTTGCGGAAAAACTTAATGTGGCGTTCATTAATTCGCCCTCGAAAGTATAAATCACACCATTAATTAAATCGCAGGGTTCTCCACCAACCGGGATCAAACCGCAAAGGTCAAGTGCGGTGTGGACATAGCCGATTCCAGTTCTGTAAGCAGCCACTGAAAATACTTCCCAGTCCGAACAAGCAACTCCGCCGTTTCCCTGTTGGCATTCTGTCCTAAAGAGAGCAGCATTTATTACAAATTCAGCAATCAACCCGGGAGGAATAATCTCGTCATCTGCCGTAAAATGCGGGAAAACCCCATCCGTGTTTGCCTTTGCATACCATTGCATGGCTTGTATGGAAGCAACATCCCACTGGTGTGATTCCAGAAATTTATGCATTCTGAAAATATCTTCCGTACTATTTGCTAACCATTTTCCTTGTTTACTATCTATAAAGCAACCGAACACGATATTCTGCAAATACTTGCATAATTGTGTTTCATCATTCGCCTCATGTGGATCATTCCCTCCTTGTGTCTCACCAGTTACGGTTCCATTGTCAGGGGTGGGAAATTCTATACAAAAATTCAGCAGCAACGGGATCAGGCTCGGGTTCGCCAGCAAATGATAATACTGTCCCTGCGTCAGCCCGTTTTCCTGGTAAAACTGTTGCAACTGTAACGCCAGTTCCGGCGTAAAGCCTGGAGGTAATACGAGTCCAGCCGGGAAAATCCCTGTTTGAACATTTTGGGTAATGAAGTTTAAGAACTGGGTAAGTGTTTGCGGGCTCGGGCCAAGTGGACCGCCACCAGTTCCAGTTCCACCGCTACCCCAGCCGCCACCGGTATCTCCGCCACCACCGCTGCCGCCGCCGGTTGTCTCACAATCTAAAAAAGTTTCTACCCAGACAACACAATCCAACCCATTCAGTGGGCAACATTCGCGTACCGTCCAGCAATACACATTCAATTCAGAATAAGCGATGCAGCCTTCCGTACCTTCGTTTCCCCGGTCTTCCAGTTCTCCTTCCCTCTTCATCGTAACGGTTACGGTATCAATTATTTCTGTGGGTACGCCGTTTGCGGTTATACACCCATACTGGTAATTATAGTCCAGGTCGAAGAACAAAAACTCGCCCGAAAAATCGGCTAAAGAAAGGTTGTTGCTGTGGGCGGCAAAATAGGCGGAATCGGCATGGTACATCAAGAGTTGCCCGGTAATGGCGTTGATGCTGTCTTTGCTCAGCAACATGACGACATTGGCCTGATCGTTAGTGGCTTTGGTAATCAAAGAATCGCCTTGCAATGGAACGACAATAATTTCCTTGCCCGATTGGGCGTAGCCGGGTATGGCTTTTTCCCAGGCAGGAATCACCGGCACAATTATTTTTTTTTCTTCTTCCGTCAGGGAAGATACCACCGGGCGGTTGGCAAACCAGTCTTTGGCAAAAGAAAAGCAGCGCTTGCAGCATTAGGGGTTATCGCTGAGGAGTTGCTGCAATTAGATGAAAAAATCGCCCCCCCCCCCCGCTTTCTATCATTGAAAAAGACCTTTTTGAACGGCTTTGAAGCGAGAAGGAAGCGCTCATCAGACAGAAAGAAGAAGAAATTTCTTTTTTAAGAGATGTATTGCGGCGTTCATCGGATACTTTTTAATTTCCAATGCCCAATATTAAAACCCCGCTGCGTGCCCATCTTTCCGGCTTTCCGAAGCGCCGAAATACACTTTATTCACCGGATC
>JADLCC010000207.1 GCA_020847425.1 Saprospiraceae bacterium | reverse complement strand
GTCCCGATTCTGAATTTTCCAGCCTGCTCCGCGCGCAGGGCTGGACGGTGGACGGGCAGTCACTGGTCGTCCTAGAACCTTTGTCTTTTGACGCCGTTCCCGACTGCGACTGGATTTTTTTCGCCAGCAAAAACGCCGTGCGCTTTTTCTTTGAACAGGTAAAACAGCAGGGAATTGCGTTGCCGGATGTCCGTTGGGCTGCCCTGGGCGATGCCACGGCGGAGGCATTGCATAGGTATGTCGAAACCGTGGATTTTACAGGCACCGGAGCCCCGGATTCGACCGCAAAGGCTTTTCAACTGCAGGTAACCGCTGCGCCCGGCCTTCGGGTGCTGTTTCCCGCAGCCCGGCATTCCATGCAGAGTATTGCCGCTTCTCTGGGCAATTCGATCCGGGCCATTCACTTTGAAGTATATGATAATCAACCCATTGCGGAACCACCGGAACGCAGGGATGATGTCCTGGTTTTTACCAGTCCCATGAATGCGCAGGCGTATTTTTCCCGCCACAGCCTGTTGCCTTTTCAAAAAGTAGTAGCCATCGGCGCAACTACAGCCGAAGCCTTGCGGCAACTGGGCATTGCGGGTGTTGTGACGGCGGCGGCGGCGAGTGAGCGCGGACTGGCGGAGGCTGTAAAAGAGTTATGAGGGATGAGTTATGAGTTATGAGTGTTTGGTACAAATGTTTTGGCTACATGAATAACGAAGACAAAACATTTGTACCAAACACTCATAACTCATAACTCATCCCTCATAACTCTTTTTTCCTACTTTTGCCGTTCCTTCATTGCAATCCACCCGGTGAAAAAATACAACAATGGCGAAAAAGAATATTCCTGCCAAGTCGACCCAAAAAACCATTTCCCGCCCCACCCCGAGCGCTCCGAAAACGGAAAACGGTGCTACAGGGCGCAGTTGGAGAAATTTTGGATTGATCGTGCTGGCCATTACGGCAGCCTGTTATTTCCCCTCCTTATCCAACCAACTGGTCAACTGGGACGATGATCCAAACATCGTCGAAAACCCGAATATCGAGCGGGTTGGCCAGGGCATTGGCTGGGGCGAAACGGTCCGCAACATTTTTGATGTCGACAAAGGCAATGTCATCGGCAACTACAATCCGCTGCCGATCCTCACATTTGCCGTGGAAAAATCGCTGGCCGGCAATAAAATCAGTCCGCGCCTGATACACACCACCAACCTGGCCCTGCACCTGGGAACCGTTTGGCTGGTCATGCTGCTGCTCTTCCGGATGGGCCTGAACAACTGGGGCGTACTGGCCGGCGGCCTGCTGTTCGGCATCCATCCCATGCGCGTGGAGTCGGTCGCCTGGGCTACCGAGCGCAAGGACGTGTTGTTTGCGATCTTCTTTTTCGGCGCATTAGCGCTGTACGACCGCTGGGTGAAACGCGAAAAAACAGGCGAATCCCGCCTGGGTTTATACCTTGGAATGCTGCTATTAGCCTTGTTGTCCGGCTTTTCAAAAGTGCAGGCCGTAACACTGCCGCTTTCCATGCTGGCGCTGGATTACTGGTACCGCCGTCCTATCGACTTCAAACTGATCTGGGAAAAAACACCTTTTTGGGGGATTTCCCTGCTGATTGGTATGATCAACCTGTACACCCTGAAACAACAGGGCTCTACGGACGATAGTGTGACGAATTTCAACTTCCTCGACCGGCTTTGTATCGGCGCATACTCGTTTTGCGTGTACCTCTTCAAGTTGTTTGTGCCGTATCCGATGTCGCCGCTGTATCCGTATCCGAAGCCGCTGCCGATCTGGGTGTACCTGTCGCCGATCCTGTTTTTTGCGGCGTGGTATGGCGTCTGGCGTTTGTGGAAAGCCGATCGCCGCATTTGGGTGTTTGGTATGTTGTTTTTCTTTTTCAATGTGATGTTCCTGTTGCAGGTGCTGGGAGCGGGCCAGGGTTTTCTGGCCGACCGTTTTACCTATGTGCCTTATTTCGGCTTATTTGCCATTGCAGCCTGGTATTTTCAGGAAAATTACGCCAATCCGCAACGGCGCGGCGCCATGCAGGCTACCCTCGGGGTGCTGACGCTTGTTTATGCGGTGTGGACGGTCAATCAAATCGGGATCTGGGAAAACGGCGGCGCCCTGTGGACGCACGTGATCAAACACGAGGGCAAAACGAATTCGCTGCCGTACTGGAACCGCGGCCAATACTACCGCGAACTCGGCAACTTCGATGCTGCCGTGAAAGACTATAACCAGGGTGTGCTCATCGAGCCGACCAGTGGAGAACTGCTGAACAGCCGGGGCAAAACGTTTTTTGATATGGCCATGTCTGGCAAATACAAACCGCAGGCCCCCGAACTGCTGGCTAATTCACTGAAAGACTATACCAACGCCTTATCCGGCGCCCGGATGAAAGATAAAACCAAAGCGGAAGTACTGATCAATCGCGGTGCGGCAGAAGGTTCCCGCAATAATTTCCAGCAGGCTATTGCCGATATCACGGAGGGTTTGCAGATCGATCCGAACAACAAAAATGGTTATTTCAACCGCTCTATCGCATACTACACCACGCAGCAATACGACAAGGCGCTGGCTGATTACGCCTCGTACCTGAAACTCGATCCTTTTAACGCGAATGTGTGGTACGAATGCGGTATGATTCAACGCTCCATGAACCGCAACCAGGAGGCCGTCACATCACTGAGCAAAGCCATTGAACTCAATCCGCGCATCAATGTTGCATACCTGGAACGCGCCCGCGCCTATGCCCAGTCGGGCAATAAAGCCGCCGCCCAGCAGGACTACCAGCGCGCTCAAAGTATGGGCCTGAAACTGGAAGCGATGGATCAGCAGATGATGCAGAGGTGAGAGGGAGAGAGAAGCAAGAGGTGAGAGGTGAGAAGTGAGAGGCGTAGCGTACACCGCTTCGTGCTTAGGAAGGTGAGGGAACGGGTATTGTGTTTTTCAGGTTTTGAACATAGAGCAATACACGCTCTTCTAAACTCTTGTGTATTGAATATAAAGAATTGATAACCAGTAATTTGAAAGCAGTGCTTTGGTAGAGCGAAACTTCCCGAAAGTTTTAACTTTTGGGAAGTTAGCGGTAACGCGAAACTAAATTTCACAAGAGATCCCTGGCTCTAGGAACATCTTGGCTTTCATTGTAACCCCATTGACAAAGGCCGTTACCTCGAACAAATCTGAAGAGCAGGCGCCCGCTCACTTCTCACTTCTCACCTCTCACATCTATTGTATGTTTCGATTTCTCCTTTTTCTTGCTCCCCTTTTCCTGCTGATCTATTGCAACCGCGACCTCAATCAGGCTGCCGAGCGCAAAGCCACCCATGTGTATAAAACAGACTGCGCGAGTTGCCACGGCGCGACCGTGGAAAATTTTGTGGAGCGCGACTGGAAATACGGCAGTTCGCGGCTCGAAATCATACGGAGCATCGGCGGCAATTTCCCGGGCGGCGAAAAACACAATTTTGCCCGGAAAATGAAAGAGCAGGAAGTGCAGCAACTGGGCCAGTACATCATCGAAGCCATTGTAGCCCGCAAACAAAAAATGATCACCGAGGGTGCGCCAACCAACGGAACATACACCTCACAAGGCATGACCGTGCAACTGGATACCATCGCCCGCAACCTGGATAACCCATGGGGCATGGTCTTTTTGCCGAATGGAGACCTGTTGTTCACCGAGCGCACCGGGAAACTCTGGCGCTTGACGCCGAAGGGTGTCAAAACCGAGATCGGCGGCGTACCGGCTACGCTGGTGGAGAGCCAGGGCGGTCTGCTCGACGTGGAACTGCACCCCCAATTTGCAACCAACGGTTTTGTGTACCTCTCGTATTCCAAATTCAGGGATTCGGCGGATGTGCGTTTGTCCACAACTGCGGTGCGGCGCGCAAGGCTGGAAGGCGACCAACTGCTGGAAGGCGTGGATATTTTTACGGCGCTGCCTTATTCCAACACACGTTACCACTACGGCTCCCGGTTGGAATTCGACAAAAAAGGGTTCCTGTACATTTCCGTGGGCGACCGCGGCGATCAGGACGCCAACCCACAGCGGCTGGGCAGCGACTGTGGAAAAATCCACCGCATCCACGCTGACGGACACATCCCTGAAGACAATCCTTTTGTCACCCAAAAGGGCGTGCGCGCTACCTTGTTTTCTTACGGCCACCGCAATCCGCAAGGCATTGCACTGAATCCGCTGACCGGCGAACTCTGGGAAACCGAACACGGCCCTCAAGGCGGCGACGAACTCAATGTGATCCGCGCCGGCAAAAACTACGGCTGGCCGGTGGTATCTTATGGCACCCACTACGACGGACGACCTTTTACACAACTCACTGAAAAAGAAGGTATTGAAAACCCCAAAACGTACTGGATTCCCTCCATAGCGCCTTGCGGACTGCTTTTTGTCAACTCCGACCGCTATCCGGCCTGGAAAGGCGATCTGCTGGCCGGTTCGCTGCGTTTCAAATACATCGAACGCATCCGCCTGGACGGTGAAAAAGTGGCGCTGCGTGAACCCTTACTCAAAAACCTGGGGCGTATCCGCTGCATCGCCGCCAGCCCCGACGGGTATTTGTATGTGGCGGTGGAGGAACCGGGGTATATCTTTCGGCTGATGCCGAAATAGTTATTGGTTATTGGTTATCAGTGTGGTAGATCTTGGCTTCGCAAATAGAGCAGCCAAGAGCTACCACACTGATAACCAATAACTGATAACAGATAACATTTTCGCTCCGCGAAACGTTTTGCCAATAGCAGTCATTGATTTTCAAGGTAAAAACCGCACTTTTACCCATTAAACGGTCTGGCTATGACAACAAAGATTCCACGTAAGCATTTTTTGCCTTTATTTCAGTTCCTTCTGTTCTGTTTACTGGCGCCGGCAGCGCTATGGGGACAAACCACTTCACAGACGTCTTTTGGGAAAAACCGCGTGCAGTACAACCGCCAGATAGATGAGTGGATGTTGTACGAAACAGCCAATTTTGTCACGTATTGGTACGGCGATGCGCGCAATGTGGCCCAGTCGGCCCTGCAAACGGCAGAATTCGACTTTGCATCGGTGCAACAAATGCTGGAGCACCAGACCACCGAAAAAATTGAAATGCTTGTTTTCAGCGACCTGACCGACCTGAAACAAAGCAATATCGGCGAAACGGAGTTGTTCCAGATCCGCGGCGGCGAAACCAAGGTAGTGGGCAACAAGGTGTTTGTTTATTTCGACGGCAACCACCAGCACCTGCGGGTACAGGTACGGGAAGGTATGGCGGGTGTGCTGCTCAATTCGATGTTGTTCGGCTCCAATTTGCAGGAAATCGTCCAGAATGCCGTACTCCTCAACTTGCCCGGCTGGTACACCGAAGGGCTGACGGCTTTCTGCGGGCAGGAATGGAGCCCCGAACTGGACAACCAACTGCGCGATCTGATGCAGTCGGGCCGCTACCGCACTTTTGATAAATTGGCCAAAGAACACCCGCGCCTCGCAGGCCACGCTTTTTGGTACTATGTAAGCCTGCATTTCGGGCGCGGCACCGTCAGCAATTTGCTTTACCTCACCCGCATCAACCGCAGCATCGACGCCGGTTTTTTATACGTACTGGGCAACGGTTACCGCCGCACCACGGAGTCTATTCTCGACTATTACGGAAAACGGTACCGCGACGAAGCCAAAGTGACCCGGACACCGGAAAACAATACCCTGATCTCCATAAAAAACAAGAAAAAAATACCGCTGAGTGATGCCAAACTCAGCCCCGACGGGAAACGCATCGCCTGGGTAAGCAACAACCTCGGCCGCTGGATCGTGTGGGTGCAGGATATCAAAACCGGCAAACGCAAAAAAGTGTTGCGCGGCGGCGCCCGTAATGCCATTCAAACGACCGATTACAATTACCCGCAAATTGCCTGGAACCCCGACAACCAGCGCCTGGCAGTGCTGTACGAACGGCGCGATATTCCCCGGATCGCCCTTTGCGACCTCGGTACCGGCAAAAAAGAAATCAAAGACCTGTCGCCGGAATTCCAGCGCGTATTCAGCCTGGATTTTGTCAACCCGATCGACATGATGTTCTCCGCAGCGGTGCGGGGCTACTCCGACCTCTTTATTTACCACACCGTCACCCGCCAGACCGAACGCCTTACACAGGATTTCTGGGATGACGTGGATGCTTCCATCGTCACACTCGACGGGCGCAAAAGCATCATTTTTGCCAGCAATCGCCTGTCGGACACACTAACAACAGCAAAACTGGACACTATTCTGCCCCTGGGCAATTTTGATATTTTCCTGTTCGACCTGGAAAGCCGCAACCCCGAACTGGTGCGCCTGAGCAACACGCCTTTAACCAATGAAAGGGCGCCGATCGGGCTGGACAGCGCTCATTTTGCATTCCTGAGCGACGAAAACGGGATCGTCAACCGGCAAGTGGGTTATCTGGAGCCTTATCTGGCTTATAATCAGGCTGTTGTGTACCTGAAAGACGGCTCCGAAGTAAAAACACTGGATACCAAAAACCCGGGTGAATGGCCTTTTGAACGCATTCTCCACCTGCTGGCGCCCCTGGATACGGTGCTGAAAAATGTGGACTCCACACAGGTAGATAGCATCAAATTCGGGCCTGTTTTCAAAAAACGACCCCGTACCTGGAACCAGACCAATTACGACCGCAATATTGTGGAACAACATATTTCGTCCCGAACCGGACGATATGTGGAAACCATCGCGCGCGGCGGCCGCACCCAGTTTTTTACCAGAAAAATAGACCCACAGGCGACGGCGCCCGTGCGCATCACCCGCTACCGGGAGTTGCTGTTGCGCGAAGCCGGGCAAACCATTCCGCCGCAGCCAGACATTGAAGAAACGAGGTCGCAAGCGCCGGAAAAATCGAAAATTGCGCCGGAAAACCCCGAAAGCATGACGTTCCGGGAACTCAACGATACCACCCGGCAGGTGCAGCCAGGCTGGTTGTTTCAGTTGCCCGACCACCTGATGGCGATGCCATCCAATGCGCCGAACAACAAACCGGACGCGCCGCGCATCGTGCAACTCGACCAGCCCGAGGATATTGTTTTTCCCATGACAACCGATTCGATGCAACCCGCTCCCCGGCGACCGGCGCGTTCGGGACCTTCGGTGGAATTTGGCAAAGACAACAGCATCATCCGGTTTTACCCTTCTCAGATCACGCCGTACCGATTGAAATTCAGGACGGATTATGTGTCTACCAATTTCGACAACAACCTGTTGTTTGAAGGGCTGGAAAGTTTTGCCGGCACACAAGCAGGTATCCGCAATCCGCCGCTGGGTATTCTGATGAAAGCGAATTTTAAAGACCTGCTGGAAAACTATGTGCTGGAAGCGGGTTTTCGCTTGCCGACCACCTTTAACGGC
Source organism: Saprospiraceae bacterium (assembly GCA_020847425.1). Lineage (GTDB taxonomy): Bacteria > Bacteroidota > Bacteroidia > Chitinophagales > Saprospiraceae > M3007. Next base: position 469 of record JADLCC010000207.1, on the reverse strand, counting down.
GCGGAATACTATGTCTTTTTTGATAATAAAAAACACCGGATGGATCGACGTATTGCCTTGTACCGCAAGTCGGATGTCAATCCGTTCAACACTGATTTTGGCGGCACCCGCCCGCCCCGGCAGATACAGATCAGGAACAAAACCTTCCTGGGGCAGTATGAATTGCGGTATCCGCTGGATGCTTTTTTCAGCCTGCGCGGCACCCTGACCCTCCGGCAGGATAAAGTGGACAGCCTGAGTACCGATATTGTGACCCTGGAATCGCCAACCAGCCGCGAGCAACGCGGAGCGCTGCGCCTTTCGGCAGTGTACGACAATACCGTGGATGTGGATATGAACCTTAAAACGGGGACACGCGCCAAAATATCCGTCGAAAGTGTGAAACGCCTCGCGTTCAATACCGACCCGAACTGGAGCCTGAAATTCAACAAGGGCTTTATGACCGTACTCAGCATCGATGCGCGGCACT
>JADLCC010000206.1 GCA_020847425.1 Saprospiraceae bacterium | reverse complement strand
CTGCTCTGCTTGTCCGTACTGTTTTACCCGTTTTTACTTTGCGCTCAAAGTGAAACGGACAACAGTGTTTTTGATGACAACATCCGGACGGTACAATTGCAACTGAACGGTTCGCCACTGTCATTGCCGATTGTAGACCTGCCCACCCGCCCCAATGCGCTCCTGCTCGAATTCGATCATATCGGCGACGAACTTAAAGACTATAAATACACCATCGTTCATTGCAACAGCGATTGGCAGCCGTCAGAATTAATTGACAATCAATACATTGACGGCTTTCTGGAAGACCGTATCACCGCCGTTGAAAGTTCCTTTAATACCCTCACGCAATACACCCACTACTTCCTGCCCTTGCCGAACAGCAATATGCGCTGGAGTAAATCGGGCAACTACCTGCTCAAGGTTTTCGACGCCGATGAAGACGATGCGCTGGTGCTGGTGCGGCGATTTATGGTGGTCGAACCGAGCTGGCGCATTTCAGCGCAGTTTGTCAGAACCACCAAAGTAGACAAGTACAACACCCACCACGAAATCGATTTTTTGGTAAAACCTAAAGGCGAACGGATTTCGAACCCGCAAAACGACGTGAAATCTTTCGTTTTGCAGAACGGCCGCTGGGACAATACCATTGGCCCTTTGAAACCCTACATCACCCGCGGCGACGATATTGTGTACGATTTCCAGGACCTGATCGTTTTCCCGGCGGGCAAGGAGTTTCGTTTTTTCGATATGCGCACCCTCGACGTGCGGGGCGAACGGGTGAAAATCATCACCGAAAAACGTGATTATTATGAGGTTACGCTTCAGCGCGATGAATCGCGTTACGACCGCGCTGCTGTATTCCGGGAAGATGCTGACGGCCGATTTGTGATCGATAACCGCCATTACAACCAGACCTTGCTGCAATGCGATTATGCCAATGTGCTGTTTTCCCTTAGCCGGAATTTGCCGCTCGACGATCAGGATGTATATGTTTTTGGCGAACTGACCGACTGGCAATACAAACCCGAGTTCAAAATGGAATACAATGCGGAAGCCCAGGCTTATTACTGCGAAGCATTCCTCAAACAGGGATATTACAACTATGAATACGCCGTAGTGGACCGCAAAACCGGTCAGCCGGATTCGGAAGGATTTGAAGGCAACTGGTATGAAACCGGCAATCAGTACACGGTGCTGGTGTATTTCCGGCCGTTTGGCGCGCGTTACGACCGGCTGATGGGCGCGGCTACTTTAAAAAGTGGCAAACTCTGAAGGCTAACGGCTGGACGTTTTGTGTATGCTGGAACGCTGTTCCGGCAATTCCTGGCAATTTACCATGCCGGAACAGCGTTCCGGCGTACAGGTTTTTCACCCAAGCGAAAAAATGTCCGGTAGTGTGGTGCTTGACACAAATAATACTTTTGAATAACGATTAGCGGCGCATCTTTGCAGTATGATTCGCATTTTTATAGCTGATGACCACGTCATGTTTGCCGAAGGCGTGGAAAGTTTACTCATAGGCGAGCCGGACTTTTTGTTGACCGGTAAAGCCGGCACGGCTGCCGACACCCTGAAGCATGTGCGTTTGAACCCGCCGGACGTGCTCTTGCTCGACATCAACCTTCCCGACCAGTCGGGTATGGAGGTCTGCAAAGTGTTGCGGGAAGAGCAGCCCGATCTAAAAATTCTGGTGTTGTCGATGTTCAGCGAGGAAAGTTATATCACAGCTATGCTCGGACTGGGCGCACAAGGGTATTTGTTGAAAAATACAGGCAAAACCGAACTTTGCGCCGCAATTCGCACGCTGGTATCCGGAAAAACGTATTTCTGCCAGGAGGTGACCGATGTGGTCATGCGCGGACTGATGCAAAGCCGAACGGCCTCGACGGCCAAGGAAAATCCAAAAATCAGCCGCCGGGAAAAGGAAGTGTTGCGTTTGATCGTTGAAGAACGGACCACTCAGGAAATTGCTACGGAATTATTCATTTCTGAAAAAACCGTGGAAAGCCACCGCGCGGCGCTGCTCGCAAAACTGGGCGCGCGCAATACCGCAGGGCTGGTAAAATCGGCTCTGCAACTTAAACTGCTGGAAGATTAAGTAGTTATTAGTTATCCGGCTTGATACTCACCTATGAATATTCTCTGTATACAACAATTAACAAGGAACCTGCTTCGCATCGGTTTTGTGTTGGTGTGTTGTATGCCGGTTGGGCTGCGGGCGCAGGCGGAATTCGATCAGCCGCTTACCTTCGATAACATACAAATCCTGCTGAAACAAGGTATTGCAGAGCGCGACCCGCGCAAACAGGCGCTTGCCTGGTTCCACTGGGCCCATTACGATGAAACCCAGACCGGCATTACCGACTCCGCATTTCAATACCTGGCCAAAAGCGCCGATCGTTTTTACGACGCCCGTGATACTTTGGGTTACCACCGGGTCAGGATGGATCTGGCTGACCGCTTGACCGACCGTGGTTTGCTCGATCAGTCTGAACGTATGTTGCTGGAGGCCCAAAACTATTTTCACCAAACCAGGAACCTCTATCTGGAAACCCAGGTGCTGGCGCGCCTGAACCGGGCTTACCAGGCCGGGGGAAATACCGAAAAGGCTTTGATCGCAAGAAGATCGTTTGTTGAAAACAACAAAATATTAAAGGATTCCGTGTTGGAGGTCAAGTTGCTGATGGATGAGGCCTACCAGATTTTCCAAAAGAAAAATTACAGCAATGCCCGGTATACGGCAGGGCGCGCCTTGCGGATGGCAGAGCAGTGCAATTATACCTTCCTGGCCAACCGCGCACGTGTCGCCATCGGCCAGTACTGTTTGTATGAGCAGGATTACAAAACGGCGATTTTTTACCTAAAAAAAGCCGAAGCGCAGGCTTCCCGCGCTGATGCTTCGCAACGCCATGAAATATACCATTTTCTTTCGCAGGCCTATGCTGCACTGGACAGTTTGCCGCCGGCCTATCACTATGCCATCCGGTATGCCGAATTAGGCGACACGCTGCTCAACAGGGATAAGGCGACTGCGCTTCAGCGGTTGGCGCTGCAATTCGACACCCGGCAAAAAAGGGTGGAAATTGATAACCTCGAACGCGAAAAGAAAGACGTGGAAGTGCGGGCACAGGGGCATCGGCTGACGGCAGCCGCTTTGGCTGTCGCTTTGTGCGCCGTGTTGCTGGCGATGTTTTTTATCATTCGCGACTACCGCCACCGGCTCCATACCGACGGGGTGATTGCGCTGCAAAATGAAGAACTCAACAAACGAAAAATACGAGAACTGGAAGACAGTCTGCAAATTGAAACCATGCGCAGTATGCTGGCAGGCCAGGAAGGAGAGCGCAGGCGTATAGCCCAGGACCTGCACGACAGTGTCGGCGGCATGCTGGCAGCAACCAGAATTCAGGTGGAAAGCCTGCTGGCCAAAAACAGCCAACTTGCTGATAATGAGGATTTAACCAAGGTAAAAAACCTGCTCGACGAAACAGTATCCGAAACCCGCAATATTGCCCGCAACATGCAACCCGGCGCGTTGATGGAATTTGGATTGACGAAAGCGGTGCAGGACCTCACTGGCCGGGTATATGGTGAAAGTGCGCCTAATATTACGTTTGAACACTTCGGTGATTGTACCGACCTCGACCAGACGGTTGCGCTGAACTGTTACCGGATTGTGCAGGAATTGCTGCAAAACAGCCTGAAACACGCCGTATCCACTGAAATACTCGTTCAAATCACGCGTACGGAAGGCCAGTTGGCGTTGCTGGTGGAAGATGACGGCGTCGGTTTTGACGCCACAGCCATCAACAAGGGAATGGGCACCGATAACATCGCCAACAGGATACAATTCCTGCGGGGCGAACTGAATATCCAGACTGCTCCAGGCAAGGGAACGAGCACACTCGTCACAATTCCCCTGGACTATCAGGGAAAACCCTGAGAAAAAATACAGGTTTTTTACGGATAGTGCAGCACCTCATATGGGGGTACCTTTGTATCCATTGCAAAAACCGATTTTTTGTGCTCTTGGCACATTTTCAGATTTTGCAAAAGCCCCCAAGTTGAGATCCCACTCAATATTTTTCCCGATCTGCCATTGTGAATGTTGCTGTTTTGCGTCTCTCCGGAGCAATGACATGATTCCAGTTTTCAATCTCTTGCGGCTTGTAAAGATGAGCCGTTATCCACCCCCCCCTGTTTAATCCGCATATTTACTGACCTGATTACCGCTGTTCTGTCAGCCGATCAAGTTGGAATAAATTTCCATACTATGTCAAAACCAGGCGCTCGTTGTTCGAAAGAACGGCGAGCGCCTATTTTTTTTTAAACTTCTTACATTGGGCCCTGTTTCATTTTCTGATTTTAAATACCATACCATTTAAACAAGAAAGACATGGCATTCACACTTCCCAACCTTCCTTACGAATTTGCAGCCCTGGAACCGCATATCGATGCGCGTACGATGGAAATCCACCACGATAAGCACCATGCCGCTTATGTCAATAACCTCAATGCTGCCTTGCAGGGCACGGAGCACGAGGGCAAAACAATAGAAGAACTGCTGGCCAATATTTCCAAGCTACCACCGGCTGTGCGCAACAATGGCGGCGGGCACTGGAACCACACCATGTTTTGGGAAATCATGAGCCCCCAGGGCGGTGGCAACCCGAGCGGTGATCTGGCATCTAAAATTGATAAAAATTTCGGCTCCCTTGACGAGATGAAAAAACAGTTTGCACAGGCGGCAACAACACGCTTCGGTTCCGGCTGGGCCTGGCTGTGCGTGGATGCAGACGACAACCTGTTCATCACTTCTACGCCTAACCAGGACAATCCGCTGATGGACCTTGCAGAGAAAAAAGGTCTTCCTGTGCTCTGTCTCGACGTTTGGGAACACGCTTATTACCTGCACTACCAGAACCGCCGCCCAGACTATATTACTTCCTGGTGGAATACAGTAAACTGGGAAGAAGTGGGCAAGCGCTACCGGAGTGCTGTGCGTTCCAATTGAATTTTTGGATTAAAAAGGCACACGGATTAGACGGATGAAACACGGATTAAAAGGATTTATTTTTTGAAGAATCCGTGTTTCATCCGTCTAATCCGTGTGCCTTTTTAATCCAAAATCCGTGTCTCATCCGTCTAATCCGTGTGCCATCAAATCTCAGTCGGGCATCCTCGACTGTATCGCCTGAATAAACTCGTACCGGGTTGCTTCGTTCAGGAATTTTCCACTGTATTCGGCAGTAATAGTGCTGGCGCCGTGGTGTTCCACGCCCCTGGCCTGCACGCACATATGGCGGGCATCGATGTACACGGCCACATCTTCTGTGTGCAGCACCCTTTTTATTTCTTCTGTAATTTGCACTACAAGGCGTTCCTGCACCTGCGGTCTGCGGGCAAAATAATCGACGATCCGGTTCAGTTTGGACAGGCCGATCACGCGCCCGTTCGGGATATAAGCCACATGGGCAACGCCGAATATCGGCTGGAAGTGGTGCTCGCAGGTGCTTTGCAGGGGGATGTTGCGCTCGATCACCAGTCGCCGGTATTGGTACTTGTTTTCAAAAGTGGTGATAGCAGGTTTATTCAGCGGATTTAGCCCGCGGAAAATCTCATTGACATACATTTTGGCTACCCGGCGCGGGGTGCCGCTCAGGCTGTCGTCTTTTAAATCGAGCCCGAGAATGTCCATGATCTGGCTGAAGTGATCTGCAATGCGCCGGATTTTTTCTTCATCCGGAACATCGAAAGCCTGTTTCCGCATCGGCGTATCTGCGGCTGTTGCGACGTGCATGTCTCCCAGATCATCAGAATGAGGGAGCCCATTGGTATGCTCATTTAAAAAGAAATCAGCCATTGCAAACAAAGGTTTGTGCGTGAATATGGTAAGCGGTAAGAAAGACTCCGGTTAGCGAACCGGATAAAACGTGTCGCCAATGAAGCAATACGGAAAGCGTATTTTCTAGACGAAGACATTCAAGTTTAACAAGCATAAGAAGATAGTGTTTAGCATTTAATGATATTTCATTGAAAAAAATTAAACAAAACTGATTCGACAACAAAAAAGAGGAGGCTGTACCCCATCACTGGGATACAGCCTCCTGCATGTTTATTTAGACAAAATCAGTTGTCATTCCATCTTTTGTAACCGATGACCAACATTGCTTTTTGCCTCTTGCAATTTTGCCATTTCATCTATTTCCCTTGCGTGCCGCCTTTCAGGTACTCTTCCACCAACTGTTTGTAGTAGGGTTTGAGTGCCGGTGAGACGGTGCGGTATTGTTCTACTTCTGCGCGACGTTTTTTCAAATATTCTTCGAGTGCCGGCGGCATTTTAGGTTGTTGTTGCCGGGCGGTTTCCGCCTGGCGCTGTTCATCCTGTTCGCGTTCGCGTTCGGCGCGTTCTTCTTCCAGCAAGCGGGTAAGGATCTGCTCCTGGCGGCGGAGCATATCGTTGTTGAGGCGTTTATTGACGAGATCCGTTTCGATCTTGTTCATGTCTTCTATGATCTCATCGAGCGCTTTGCTGCCTTTCCCCTGTTCCTGTTTTTCTTTTTGCATCTGGCGCAATGCATTCCGCAATGCGGCTTGTTTGGCCGCCAGTTGTGCAAATTCCTTGCTGTTGCCGGGTTGGCCGCCGGAAGCGCCTTTGCCCTGCTGCTTTTCCATGCGCTCTTTGAGCTCTTTCATGATTTTACCTACATCCTCCTGGCCCTTGCTCATTTTATCTTTCGGCTCCCCTTTACCGCTGTCATTTCCCTTTCCTTTGCCTTTCCCTTTGCCGGGTTTCTGGCAGGCTTGGCTACCGGGCATATCGCTTGCCATTTGTTCCTGCATATTCTGCATGGCTTCCGCGAGCAGGAGGGCGAGGTCGTTGAGGCTCTTCATGCTGCGCTGTTGCTGTTCATTTGCAGTATTCACGCGGCGCTCTTCGAGTTCTTCCAGGCTGCTTTTGAGGGACGATTTTATTTCCGACACTTTTTCGGTAATAATACTTTCGATCTGGATCTGGCGGTTGGCCAGGGCTTGCAGGCTGTCTTCCACCAGTTTGAAATCGTCCTTTATTTTGAACTGGTGCTGGGTCAGTTCGACATAATGCGGCGTATTGATGGTTGCGCCCGCGATGTCTTTCATGTTTTGTTCCTGCGCGAAAGAAAGTCCAACCAGGTTTTCCAGCAATTGACGGATGGCCTTGATGTCTTCTTCCATCTGTTGCTGATCGCCGGCCTGCTTGTCCTGCTTCATCTTGTTCGCCATGTTTTTCATTTTATTGGCGGCGGATTTCTGCTTTTTGCCGGCACTCTTGTTTTGCTTCTTGTTGATGTCCTGCTTCGCGTCTTTCATCTCTTCCTTCGCATCATTCATCTCCTGCTTTTTGTTCTCGATGTCTTTCGGGCGTTTAAGTTCTTCATTTTTCTTCTGGAGCTCCTCGCCTTTTTTCATGAGCTCATCCATTTTTTCATTCAGGCCTTCCTGCTCTTTTTCCAGTTGTTCGTTCTCTTTGGCCTGCTCCTCGGTTTCTTTGGCGAGGTCTTCCTGTTCTTTGGCGAGTTCTTCCAGTTGTTCGATCTGTTGATCGAGCATTTGTTCTACTTCGAGTTGTTTGTATAACTCCTGCAGGCGTTCCAGTTCCTTGTTCAGGTCTTCGGTATTTTCCTGCATCTCTTCCATTTGTTCCAGCGCCTGGTCTTTGTTCTGCTCCTCCATGAGTTTCTGGATGTCTTCCATGAGTTTTTTCATCTCATCGGACATGGTTTCATCCATCATTTCTTCCAGTTTTTCCTGTTTTTCCTGGAGTTCTTCACTTTGCTGCTGGAATTCCTGCTGCTGTTTGTTGTTCTGCTCCAAAGTTTTTTGGGCTTCCTCCATTTGCATTTGCAGTTGTTTCTGCCGTTGCATCAGGCGCTCCATTTCTTTGCGGGTCTGCCAGTCCAGTTCTTTCTTTTGCAGCACTTTATCGCGCAGTTTTTTGAGTTCTTCCTGGATTTTCAGGCTCTCTTTTACTGCTTTATCCAGGTCTTTTTTGATTTCTGCCGAATTGTCTGCCTGCTGCTGGCGGAATTCGTCGAGGGTTGGAACGCGGTAGTTGAACACACCTGTACGGGCGCTTTTGGAACCGTTTACGCCGTCGTTGTCGAACACTTCGAAATAGTAGGACACTTCGTCGCCGGGTTGCAGATCGAGGTTGCCGAGGTCCCAGGAATATTCGTACTGCACCTGTTTGCCGGCGGATTTTTCCACTTTGGCGCTAGTGAGGGGCAACTGGCCGCCTTTTGCTTTTTTAATCTGATAATTAAACGTCAGGTTTTGCAGGCCGTAATCATCAGATGCATCGCCGGCGAAGAAAGACTGTTTCAGGTTGCTGCTGTCTTTAAATTCTTCTACTGAAATCTGCGGATGCAGGTCGGGAATTACAGTGATGGTGTACGCCACTGAATCGGCGCCGGTGAGCAGTGCATTGCTGATGAAAACCTTGTAGGACTCGTCTTTCAGGGCACGGCGGTTGAACTGGAACAGTTCGTCGTCGAAACGTTTGGCTTCCGACCCGCTTTCTGTGCCGAAACGCAATTGCAGGTTATCGGTGTACTGCGCGTTGAACACCCAGCCGATATTGGTGCCTTGCGGTACCACCAGATCGCCGATATTGGAGAGTTCTTCCGAATTGCGACCGATATAGGCAGGAAAATTCAGTTTGGTGTTGAAAGACAGGATATTGGGTTTGCGCAGCACTTCCAGCGTATAATCGCGGCTTTCAAAGCCACCCGAAAACAGGCTGAAATCGGTGTTTTGCTGCACATTGACAAACTTATACGAGAAGGCGTTCGCGGCATCTTTGTTCAGCCGGTATTGCACGTTGCCGAGGTTGATGAACACCTCATTGGGCAGGGCGTTGCCATCTACGGTTACATTCAGTGTGAAATCGGAGAACTGCACGGCCTTGAGGCTGTCCACATCGACGATAAATTTGAACGGCGCGGGCTTTTCAAATTTTGTGCTGCTGTTCCACAGGCGGTTGGTGCCTTCGCGAATGATATTGGGGGCGCCCAGCAGCAGGAACAAAAGCAGCAGCACCGGCGGCAGTGCGTAACGCAGGTACTTGCGGTTTTTAGCCAGATCGATAGCGGCCTGGAAAGGCACCAGCCGGATCTCGTTGCTTTTCTGGTTGATACTCGCCGTGATAAGTTCGGCATAAATGGCATTGTTGCTTTGCTGCTTCAATTGCAGGATGTTCAGCAACTTGTCTTTTACATCGTTGAAATGGTCGCCTATAATCAGCGCAGCCTGTTCGTGGCTGATCACTTTTCCCAGATGAAAATAGTGCATCAGCGGTAGCGCCACCCAGCGGTACAATGAAAAGCCGCTCAGAGCCACAAAGCCCCAGAACATGACGGAACGCACACCGGTACTAAAATAAAAATAGTACTCCAGTATGTTGAGCAGCACAAAAAGGCCCAACACCGCTCCCACAGTATAGAGTGCGCCACGCAGCAATTGGTTGATATAAAAGCGTCGAATAAACGCGTCGAGCTTTTCAATGAGAAGGCTGTAATTATCTTTCAGCATCGCGAATCAGGTATGACTGTATTATGAACTGCATTATAAGTACTTTGCAACGCCTAAAGGTTGCAAACAAAGAGCAAAATAAACGGAATTTTGGATGAAAAGGTTGGAGGAAGATGCTTTTTAACGACAACAAGACATTTTTTGCAAAAATAATTTTAACAATCAGCAGGTTATGCGTCTTTTCGGACTCATCGGGTACCCCCTCGGTCATTCTTTTTCCCAAAAATATTTCAGCGAAAAATTCCTTCGGGAAGGTATAACAGATGCGCAGTACGAACTGTTTCCGATACCTGAAATTTCAGCCCTCGAACAGGTATTGAAACGCCATCCTGCGCTTTGCGGGCTGAACGTTACCATTCCATACAAAGAAACCGTCATCCCTTATTTACACGAACTGGATGAAACGGCACAGGCCGTAGGCGCCGTCAACTGCATCCGTATCCGGAACGGGCGTTTGACCGGTTTCAATACCGATGTATATGGTTTTGAACAGTCGCTGCGCGGAGCAGTGTCCGACTTTTATACCTTCAAATCCGGGCGGGCGCTGATACTGGGAACGGGCGGCGCCTCGAAGGCGGTGGCCTATGTATTGCGCAAAATCGGTATGCCCTACCAGTTTGTGTCGCGGACCGCCGATCCGGATGTGGGGCTGCTTTCTTACGAAGATTTAGGGCAGCAGTATTGGTCGCTGTATCATTTGATCGTCAATACCACACCGCTGGGCACCTACCCCAACACGGAAACCTGCCCCGCTCTGCCTTTTGAAAAACTTTCCGCGCAGCAACTGGTGTTTGATTTGGTGTACAATCCGCCACAAACGTTACTTTTGCAGCGTGCTCTGGTGCAAGGCGCCAGGGTGCAGAACGGACTTGAAATGTTGCAGTTACAGGCGGAGAAAGCCTGGGAAATATGGAAGGATTGTTGAGTGGTTGAGATTGTTGAGCGGTTGAGGGTGCCTACGCAAGCCGCTCAACAATCTCAACCCTCAACAATCTCAACAACCTCAACCAACCAACTTAAACCTAACCAATTATGCCCGCAGTAGATTTTTTAAACACAGAAATTGCTTTTTCACACCTTAGCGACAGCGAACTCAAAAAAACGGCCTGGTTGTTTAAAATGATGAGTCGCGCATGGCTGGTTAAATACGGCTCCAGCGTAGGGCTTTGGGCGGTTGAAAAAGGGATGCCTTTTGCAGAAACTGTTGTAAAAAACACCATTTTTGAGCAGTTTTGCGGTGGAACCACTCTGCTCGACTGCCAAAACAACATAGACCGGCTGGCGGCATTTCACACCCTTTCCATCCTCGATTACGGGGTGGAAGCCAAGGAAACTGAAACGGATTTTAACCTCACTATGAATGAGAATATCCGGGCGATCGATTTTGCCAGCCGATCCAAACACATACCGGTGGTGAGTACAAAAGTGACCGGCGTGGCGCGTTTCGCCTTGCTCGAACAGATACAAAACGAAAAGGAACTCTCGAAAAGCGAATTGGCGGAGTACCGCAACGTGCTCAAACGCATCGACGCAATTTGTTACCACGCCGCCAATAAAGGGGTTTCGGTGTTTATCGACGCGGAAGAAAGCTGGATCCAGGATTCCATCGACCACCTGGTGTGGCTCATGATGAAACGCTACAACAAAACCCGGGTAGTGGTGTACAACACTTTCCAGCTGTACCGGAAAGACCGGCTACAGTTCCTGATGGATAGTTATGACCGCGCACAAAGCGCCGGTTTTTTGCTCGGCGCCAAACTGGTGCGCGGCGCATATATGGAAAAAGAGCGCCTGCGGGCAGAGGAAATGGGCTACGAAAACCCCATTAACCCCAATAAAAACGCCACAGACGACCACTACAACACAGCACTGCGGTTTTGCATCGACCACATCGAAACACTGGCGCTCTGCAACGCCAGCCACAACGCCGAAAGCGCTATGCTGCAAGTGGAATTGATGGACAAAAAAGATATCCCGCACGATCACCCGAATTGTTTGTTTAGCCAGTTGTTCGGCATGAGCGACAACCTCACATTTAACCTCGCCGATGCAGGGTTTCGGGTTGCCAAATACGTACCTTACGGGCAGGTAGCCGATGTGATTCCGTACCTCATCCGGCGCGCGCAGGAAAACACGACAGTGACCGGAGATGTAGGCCGGGAACTGGCGCTGATCACGCAGGAAATGAAACGACGGGGAATTTGAGCGTGAGTCGTGAATCGTGAGTCGTGAGTGGCATCCAGGTAGAAGAACATGCCACCATAGTTTTTTACGAGTACAATCTTCTACCTGGATGCCACTCACGATTCACGACTCACGATTCACGATAAACCAAACACCCCAAAAAATTGTTTTCAGGCAATCTTATCAAACTAAATATTTAAGTACGTGTGCAAAATTAGTTTGGCTTTAATTCTTCACAACTGTTTGATTATGAACACGGATAACCAATAACTAATAACGGATAACCAATTATGACTCCGCAGCGCAACGAACAGGAGCTGATCCAGCAGGTACTCAACATTTTTTCCTCCCAACTGGAGAAAAACGGTTTTCGCAAAACACCCGAACGTTTTGCCATCCTGGAAGAAATATACAAACGCACCGACCACTTCGATGCGGAGGCCCTGTACATCCATATGAAAAACAGGAATTACCGCGTGAGCCGGGCAACGGTGTACAACACGCTGGAATTGCTGGTAGCCTGCGACCTGGTGAAAAAACACCAGTTTGGCAAAAACCTGGCCCAATTTGAAAAATCATACGGCTACAAACAACACGACCATGTCATCTGCGCCAACTGCGGTAAGGTCGTGGAGTTTTGCGACCCGCGCGTGCAGCAGATCAAAGACATGGTGGGCGAATTGCTGAATTTTAAAATTACCCACCACTCCCTCAATTTATACGGTATCTGCGGCTCCTGCCAGAAAGAAATCGAGTTCGGTATTGTACGGAAACAACCGAAAATTGCGGAGGACGAGCCAGGCTGGGGGGATTGAAGTACAAAGGGCAAAAAGCAAAGGGCAATTTTACCATCTGCTGAGTGGTAAAATTGCCCTTTGCTTTTTGCCCTTTGCCTTTTATCAATACTGCTTCACCGACGTCACATAATACATATCCATCAACCCTTTATTCTTGGCGGCAATTTTACCTCGGTGGTTCCACTCAAATTCATAACGCGAGAATCCATACACGTCTTCGCTGACATTCACCCTGCCGGGTTCGCAGGATTCCTCCAGGCGGGCGGCGACGTTGACCGTATCGCCCCAGATGTCGTAGGCGAATTTTTTGGCGCCCACCACACCGGCTACCACCGGGCCTATGTGAATACCGACGCGGGCTTCAAAAAAGGGCATGCCGCGGTCGAGGCGTTCGGCTTTGAGTCCCAGTAGAAAATCCTGAATTTCCAGTGCAGCCCTGACGATGTCGGAAGGGCTCGCATTCATATCCGAAAGGCCGCTGGCGCAGAGGTAAGCGTCGCCAATGGTTTTGATTTTTTCGATCCTGTACTGGCTGATGATGCGGTCGAAATTGGAAAAACAGAAGTCGAGTTCTTCCACCAGCATTTCAGGACTGAGGCGTTCGGCGACTTTGGTAAAGCCCGTAAAATCAACGAACATGACCGTAGCCTGGTCGTATTTGCGGGCAGCCACTTTGTTGCGCGTTTTTAATTCCTGGGCGATGGCCGGCGGCAGGATATTGAGCAACAGGTCGTCGCTGCGTTTTTGTTCGGCTTCAATCAGGATATTTTTTTCGGTCAGTTCATCGGCGGTGCGGCGTTTTGCCCGAAAACGCATATAAAACAGCAAGGCCAGTACCAATACGAAGGCAGCGATCATGGCCAATACATTGCGCATGTTTTCGCTCTGCTGGCGCCCCAGTTCGGCCTCGGCGGTTCTTGTTTTTTGCGACTGCAATTCCTGTTCCTGCTGGCCGCGCACAATGGCGTCGGCCATTTGTTCCTTGGTGAGCGTTTCCACCATGCGGGATTTGGTGCTCACCAGCGAGTCGGCGTTGCGTTTTTGTTGTTCGATCTGGCTGATGGTGGCTTCTTTCTGGGTCAGTTCCTGCTGGGTTTTTTCCTGCACTTCCTTGAGCTGACTCTGGTAAGTCGTTTCCAGTACCTGGGTTTGGCCGGTTGCTGCCGCAAGTTGTTCGCGCAAAGTGCGGTTGTTGGCTTCCGCTGCGGCCAGTTGGTTTTCCAGCCGCCGCTGCGCATCGCCGCCGCCACGTGCGCCGCCGCCCGAATCTTTCAGGTAATTGACCGTTTCGCGGCTCCATTTCAGCGCTTCGCGGTAATCGTTTTGTTTCAGGGCAATATCCTGCAGTTTCTCGGTGGAACTCAGTGCCAGGTCGCGCAGGCCGTAATTGCGCGCGGCATTCCAGGCGTGGATAAAACGGCTGGATGCTTCTTTGTAGTTGCGCAGGCGGTATTCGGCATCGGCCGACATGAAAGTGGCATCTGCCTCGCGGCGTTTGTCGCCGATTTCCGTAGCCAACTGGCTGGCACGATTGGCGAAATCGGAGGCCTTTTTTGGATTGGCGCCGATACTTTTTTCAGCAATTTGATAGGCCAGGTTCATTTTTTCGCTCTTCGAACCGGAGCGGTTGAAACGGGTTTCCAATTCTGAAACGGATTGGGCGCTTAATGCAGACCAACCGGCAAGAACAAAAAGTAGCAAATAGGCGGTTAAATACTTCATATAAAAATCGGAACCGGGGGATTTGGTATTATAGTCAGGTTTGAGTGGTTTGAAAGGGTTTGATGGTTTGATGTCTTCGCTTTCAGGCACTTACACCGGCTTTCGTTCAAAACCACTTTGGGTCAGGCTGTCTGATTGGGAATTTTGCAGGTGAAACGAATACTTATCGCAAAAATTGAAAATATATTGATTTCTTCTGCAAAAAGTATTTCAGCATGCCGCAGCAAACGATGGGCCAGCTAAGGTCGAAGTTTTTGCCACAAAAAAGTCTGTTTCTCGTTGCGGTTTGAAAAAGCGCTACTTTTACAGCGCTCTTAACCGCACACCTCGACATGAAAATCAAACCATTTCAGGCGCTTTATCCCAATTTTGACTTTATCGCTTCGCCGGATTCTTTTTGCGAAAATGCGAAAGAGACGTTCCGGGAGTTCCAGGACAACGGCCTCTATCAGCAATTCCCAACAACAGCTTTTTATATTTATCAAATCGAAGACGGGCACCGCAAACATACCGGACTGATAGCGCTCAATGACGTAGCCGATTTTTTTGACGGTAAAATTAAAAAGCACGAAAACACCATCAGCGAGAAAGAACAGCAGCAAATGCAACTTTTTCTGCGCTGGAATGCAATTCTGAAACCGGTTTTGCTGACTTATCCTTCTGTTCCTGCCATCGAAAACTGGCTGCAACAATTTGCGAACACGGGCGAACCATTGTTTACCACCCGCTTTGAAAAAGACGGACAGGTGCACCGCATGTGGCCGGTGACGGAACAAAAGGATATTGTATTGCTCCAGAATCTGTTTGCCACCCACGTGCAACGCACTTATATCGCCGACGGGCACCACCGGACAACAACGGTCGCAATGCTGCACAAACGCCTGCGTGATAAAAACCCCGAATATGATTTCGACCACCTGTTTTGTATTTTCCTCGGCGCCGACGAACTGGATATCCTGGATTACAACCGCGTAGTGGAAGGACTGAAACAATTGTCGCCGACGCAATTTGTCGTCAAAATGTCCAAAATTTTTGAAATGGACCCACTGGAAGCCCCCCGGCGCCCCCTGCACAAGCATGAGTTGATCATGTACGTGCGCAAAGAATGGTACAGCCTGCAATGGAAAAAAGAAGTGCTGGAAAGCCACCCCGAAGAAAAGGTGCTGCTGGATGCATCGCTGCTGAACGAGCAGGTGCTGGATGTCATTCTGGGTATCCGGGATGTGCGGACGGATACCCGCATCACGTATGTGGAAGGCAGCCGGGGTATTGAAGGCGTGAAAAAAGCCGTGGGGTCCAATCGCAACCGCATCGGTTTTGTATTGTTTCCGGTATCGTTCGACGATCTGATGCAAATGGCCGATGCCAACGAAAGTTTGCCGCCGAAAAGCACGTATTTTGAACCGCGTATCCGGACGGGGATGATGGTGAAGATGCTGAAAAAATAAAGTTTTATGGGTTGTGGTTTGATGGTTTGAAAAGTTTGATGGTTTGAGGTGGTAACCTGTAGTCTTGAGTTACCGCCTCAAACCATCAAACCTTTCAAACCATCAAACCAACCAAATCAGTTCACATGCAAACGATCAACAATTTTATCAACGGTACATACGTCCCTCCGCTCGGCGGGCAATACCTGGATAATTATGCTCCGGCAACCGGCGCATTGTGCGGCCGCATAGCCCGTTCCGGTGCGGAGGATGTGGAGCGGGCTGTTCAGGCTGCTGTTGCCGCTTTTCCGGCCTGGTCGGCCATTTCCCTTGATCAACGCCATGATATACTGCGGGCTGTAGCCGACGGCATTATGCAAAATCTCGACCGGTTGGCGGAGGCGGAAAGCGCGGATTCGGGTAAAACCATAACTACCGCCCGCACGATCGACATCCCAAGGGCAGCGCTGAATTTCAAGTTTTTTGCGACGGCTTTGCTGCATTTCGCTTCGGAAAGCCACCATAGGCCGGATGCATTAAGTTACACCTTGCGGCAACCGCTGGGCGTGGTAGGTTGTATCTCGCCCTGGAACCTGCCATTGTACCTGTTTACCTGGAAAATTGCGCCGGCACTCGCTGCGGGCAATTGTGTGGTGGGGAAACCTTCGGAAATCACACCGCTTACAGCTGCCTTGCTGGGCGAAATTTGTAATACTGCCGGGCTGCCGCCGGGTGTGCTCAACATCGTGCAGGGACTGGGCCCGGAAGTCGGCGCAGCAATTGTACAACACCCGAAAATAAAAGCCATTTCCTTTACCGGAAGCACCCGGGCAGGCGCTGAAATCGCCCGGGTAGCCGCCCCCATGTTTAAAAAACTGAGCCTCGAACTGGGCGGAAAAAACCCGAATATCATTTTTGCGGATTGCGATTACGAGCAAATGCTGGAAACGACGGTTCGTTCGTCGTTCAACAACCAGGGCCAAATATGTCTTTGTGGATCAAGGATTTATGTGGAAAAAAGTTTGTACGAAAAATTTAAAAAAGATTTTGTGGAACGGGTGCGGCTACTGCGCGTAGGTGATCCGGCTTCTCCCGAAAGCCAGTTGGGCGCAGTGGTGTCCAAAACACATTTTGAAAAAGTGCTTTCCTACATCGATCTGGCGCAGGAGGAAGGTGGAATGGTGCTTTGCGGCGGCCGGGCGCTGCAGTTTCCTGGTACGCAGGCCGGCGGCTGGTATATTGAACCTACTGTGATAGAAGGGCTGCTTACTACATGCCGCAGCAACCAGGAAGAGATTTTTGGTCCGGTGGCGACCATTCAACCTTTTGAGGATGAGGCGGATGCAATGGCTCAGGCCAATGATTCTCCGTACGGCCTCAACGCTACGATCTGGACCAGTCACCTGCAACGCGCCCACCGGATGGCGGCTGCCCTGCAATGCGGCATTGTCTGGATCAATACCTGGATGTTGCGCGATTTGCGCACGCCCTTCGGCGGGGTCAAAAACTCCGGGATGGGCCGTGAAGGTGGCTGGGAGGCGCTGCGGTTTTTCAGTGAAACCAAAAATGTGACGATAGGCTTGGGTTAGAAACTGTTTTAAAACAGTTTCTTAGAAAAGGCAAATTAAAAAACATGCGACTTTCCATTATTATTGT
>JADLCC010000205.1 GCA_020847425.1 Saprospiraceae bacterium | reverse complement strand
TAGGCATCCCAATCGGGATTGGGCAATTGAAAGCAGTTGTTGTCGGCTCCAATGATAATGCTGTCGGGGGTTTTGTATAGTTTCATGGATGAATGATTTTTAAATGCAGAAGAATTGGTCAGAACATGCGATTAAAACCACACTACTGGACATTTTTTCGCTTGGGTGAAAAACTGGTATGCTGGAACGCTGTTCCGGCATGGGCAATAGCCAAGAATTGCCGGAACAGCGTTCCGGCGTACAAAAAATGTCCAGTAATGTGGATTAAAACAAGTAAAGGTCCCTTGAAAAACCTATTTTTGCCGTCCATACAAATGCAAAATGCCCAATCCGTACGCCGACCTTTTTGATGATGAGGAAAAAAAGAAACCGGAGGCGCCCGACAGCCCACCCGTTTCCAATTTCGATATGCAGCCCCCCGCCCCGGAGGATCTGGTGGAGCCTCTGGATGGTATTTTGCAAAAAATAGAAGCGTTCAAACAGCAGGGCGAACAGTTCTCCATTTTTCTGAGCAAAACCCGGGCCGTGGATCACCGCGAGGAAGCGAATACGGAGCACACGCTGTTGTCCCTCTTTTTTGTGGTCGAAAACAACCACGGAAAAGCCAACCTGGCCGGTGAGAAAGCGCATTTTAACCTGCTGCAAAACAAGTTTCGCGGCATCATGGACCAGATGAAGGACCTGGCTTTGCTGCACCTGGAAATTGTCAAACGGTTTAATGCGGACATCAACAAACAATACTACTCCATCGAAAAAGACGACTTTCAGGTAAAAAAGGAAATCGAATTTGCGGTGGACCATATCCAGATGCAGCGACGTATACTGGGCGAAGCCACCCGCGACCTGAATATGCTGGAAGACGCCCTGAAAGCCACCGAACGCCGGCTCAAAAAATGGGTCGATGCCGGCAGTATCAACAATCTTTCGGCCTCCGAATTTTACCTGCTGCAACAAAACCGCGAAGAACTCACCAGCGGCAAACTCCACCAGTTCGACTACACTTTTTTCGACCTCAATGTTGTCGACAAACTCGCTATCCGCCTGGGCATTTACCTGAAAGAGACCACGGCACAGTATTTTAATCAGTTGTCGGTGGCGATGGATGTGCGCTGAGGCACATTACGGGACATTTTTGTCCGTTCGTTCAGAACAACGAGCGGGGCCTGGGCCTCGAATTACGGAAGAGCGGGAATACCAGTCGTGCCGGAAACACGCTCAAAAATCACCACAACTTCGGCCAAAACCGCGGCACCAGTTCCTGATACGCCGCATATCCCGGGTATTTCTCCGCCGAAATCTTCTCACTGAAATCCGAACTGCCCAGAAAAAGCAGCAGCAGCAGAATGCCGCCGGCCAGCGACCAGTTGAGCCAGCGGCCCGTGGCCGCTACGCTGAACAGGTAAAAACTGATCCAGATGGCTTGTTCCGCAGCATAGTTGGGGTGCCGCACACGCCCCCAAAGCCCCGTGGAGCAAAATCCGCGGGCATATTTTACGTCAAGGGGTTCGCCGGCCCGGCGGCGGCGGTGTTTTTCCTGCTGGAAATTCCATTGCTGCTGGTCGGCCACTGTTTCGAGGAGGATAAAGCCGGTCATGAGCACGGCCGCCAGGATATCGAGCGCGTTCAGGGGCCTGCTTTGTCCCTGCCAGGCCACGATGATGGGCAGGGTGAACAGGAGAATCAGCGTATTCTGGTACAGGGAAATAAAAAACAGGTTGAAAGCCATCCATACCGGCCGGCTGTTGAGCGCGGGTTGCCGACGACGCAGTTCGGCCCAGCGGTAGTCTTCCTCGCCGCGCCAGGGGATCCAGTGGTAGCCGCCGCGCCTGCTGAAATTATAGGTCAGGCGCGCACCCCAGAGCGTGGCGAGTAAAGCCATCAGAACGGTGCGGGCGTCGAACCCGGCTTGTGCGGCCACGTACCAGGTGTAGCCGATGGGCAGCAGGCTCCAGAGTTTGTCGACCTGGCTATAGTTGCGGGTAAGTTCGCTGACGGCAAAACAGCTGAGCGCCACGACCAACATGGCACTGAACAGGGTTTTAAGGGCAGCCCAGTGTTCCGGGTCGAGCGATTGGTCAGTATAAAAAGCCACAACGGGCAGGGTGATCAACGTAACAATCAGAAAAAGGATGGTGCGCAACATACGAATAGTTTTACGGCGGCAAATATGCGCACAAACCCGAAATCTTTCCTACGTTTGTCACATCATGGAGAAACAACAAGGTCAACTTATCAGAAGCCTGTCGCTGACAGCCGCCACCATTCTCGTCGTCAGTTCCGTTATCGGATCGGGTGTGTACAAAAAAGTAGCGCCGATGTCGGCGGAATTGCTGGATCCCTCGCTGGTGCTGTGGGCCTGGGTACTGGCGGGCGTCATCAGTCTTTGCGGGGCTTTGAGCAATGCGGAGATTGCGGGTATGATGGCCGACTCCGGTGGAGAATATGTTTATTTTCGGCGGATTTACGGCAAGTTTATGGCCTATTTGTGGGGCTGGAGCACTTTTGCCGTGATTAAAACGGCTGCGGTGTCTTCACTGGCTTACGTTTTTTCGCAGTCCTTCAACTCGATGTTTCCGCTGCCGCATTTGCCCGAATCCATTGAAAGTATGCAGTTCTGGGTGTTCAAACCATTTGAAAATGCCGGGGTGAAGGGGCTTTGTATCACGCTCATCCTGCTGCTGACGTACCTGAATTCGCGCGGACTAAAAGGCGCGGCAGCACTCAGCACCTGGATCACCCGCCTGGTGATTGTGGGTTTGCTGCTCATCGTGGTTTCCGGTATGTTGTGGGGCGGCGGCAGTTTTGCCAATTTCAGAACGCCTTCTATCAATTATGTGCCCCGCGACTGGACGGATTTTTCCCTGATCAAAGCCATGTTTGCCGCTTTGTTGGCCGCTTTTTGGGCCTATGAAGGCTGGAATACCCTGGGTTTTATCGGCGGTGAAATCAAAAACCCCAACCGCAACCTGCCCCTGGCGCTGTTCAGCGGTATGATGATCATTATGGGGGCTTATATCCTGGTCAATTTTACCTACCTCTATGTTTTGCCGATCGATCAGTTGATCGATGTGCACAACGGGAAAAACGAGATTGCTGCCGTAGCGGTGGTGCGGCATTTTGCCGGCGGTGTGGGCGCCACCCTGATTTCTATTATTATCCTGATTACAACACTGGGATGCACCAATAGTACCATTCTGATGCCGCCGCGGGTGTATTATGCGATGGCTAAAGACGGCCTGTTTTTCCCCAGAGCGGCGGAAATCAGTCCGGTTTCGCACACGCCCAATCCTGCCTTGTGGATGCAGGGTGTCTGGGCCTGTTTGCTGGTATTGTCGGGCAGTTTCGACCAGTTGACGGATATGCTGATTTTTGCGGCATTCTTTTTTTACGGTGCTACGGCTTTCGGCGTGTTTATCATGCGCCGCCGCGAACCGAATGCGGAACGGCCCTATAAAGTCTGGGGCTACCCGATTGTGCCGGGCCTGTTCGTGCTGTTTTGCGTTGCGCTGATCATCATTACCTGCATCAATCACCCGCGTGAGGCTGGTATCGGTACCGTGCTGATGTTGTCGGGCGTGCCGTTTTACTTTTACTGGAATCGGAGGAAGGTTTGATGGTTTATAGTTTATGGTTTTTTTGAGTGGCTACACATAAACCATAAACTCATAAACTATAAACTCATAAACCCTCCAAACCAATAACTGATAACTACTTAATATGCGTCGAAGCCTGCTCCAGTTGCCGCTGATCGCGCAGCACGGCGATGCCTGCATTGAGTTCGAATCCAATGAGCAGAATCATACAGTTGAGTTGTATCCAGATCATGAGCACGATCAGGGTACCAATGGAGCCGTACACTTTATTGAAATTGCCGAAATTGTCCACGTAAAATGAAAAACCCCAGGAACTGATCACGGACAGCAGCGTGGCCAGCATGGCGCCGGGGTTGAAAAACGAAATCATACGCCGGGTGGAGGACCCGTAGCGGTAGATCGTGGAAAAAGTGGTGTAGAACAAGAGCAGCACGACCACCCAGCGGAACGTGAAAAGGGTTACGCGAGTAAGCATATCAGCCTTGATGTACTGAAATACAAAATTGAGGATGATATTGCCGAGGATGACCAGCACTACAGAAGATACGAGCACAAATGCCACCAAAAAGGTCAACTGAATGGCGATCAGGCGTTTTTCAAATCCGGTGCGGCGTTTGAAGGTAGCGGAATAGTCCTTTTCCAGGCCCCGCATCATGGAAAGCATGCCGTTGGAAGCAAACCAGATGGCCAGGAAAAAACCGAAGGACAACAGTCCGCTACGGGTGATGGTCGCAATATCTTCAATGGTTTTAAAAATCAGTTTGCCCGCGCTGCCCGGCATAATTTCGTGAATGGCCTCACTCAGTACATCATCAAAATTTTCGTAAAGCGGCGTATAAGCCAGCAGGGTAAACAACACGATGATGGCCGGAAAAATGGCCATAAAAAAACTGAATGCCATACTGTTTGCCCGGGTCACAATAGCGTCTTCCTTGGTTTCTTTATCAATAAAAACCAATAAATTATAAATCGGGATACGGCTCAGGCCGGGCAAGGAATGTGTTTTGGTCCAATCCACAATCCGCAGCCAAAGCGGGTGGAATTTGAAATAATGATAGACTTTAACGATGTAATCAGTTCTTTTCATGGAATATTAAACAAAAAACGGCCTCAGTTTTTCGAGCAGGTGTTCTGGCGCCGGAACCACCTTGCGCGTTTTGGCCTCAAAGAAACAAAGCCTGACCGTACCTGCATTCACCATTTTTCTTTTTTCGTTAAAAATCTCCACATGGAACACGATGTGCTCATCCGGCAATTTGCGAATTTCGCTGCGCACCGTGAGCAGGTCGTCGTAATACGCAGGCCGCACAAAACGCATCTCCAGGCTCACTACCGGCAGCCAGATGCCGTGCACCTCTTCCAGTTCCTTGTACGTCAGGCCCAGCGAGCGAATCGTTTCCACACGACCTACTTCGTAATATTCGGCGTAATTGCCGTAATACAGGTAACCCATTTGGTCCGTTTCGCCATAACGAACGCGGATTTGAATTTCATGTGAATACATAGGAGGGATGAGGAATGAGGGATGAGGGATGAGGAATGAGGGATGAGGGATGAGGGATGAGGAATGAGGAATGAGGAATGAGGAATGAGGAATGAGGATTTGAATAATGCAAATATTGTTTCCAAATGAATCTAAAGTATGGTTCCTTCTTTAAAATCTTAAAATTTCTTTTGGACGGGACGCTCATTCCTCATCCCTCATTCCTCATCCCTTTTTAAGAACGGGCAGCACAACTCCCGAAGACATGGCAGCGTCCTGGTGAATCGTCACCTTGACCGGGATAAAATCGGCATCCTGCGCTTCGTAGATGTTGATGAATTGTTGCGGATTGCGGTCGGCCAGCGGGAACCAACTGCTTTGCACCTGTACCATAATTTTGTGGCCTGGCAGAAAAGTATGCGCTATATCCGGCAACTCAAACCGGACATGAGCAGGGTCGCCGCGTTCGATACCTTCCGGCTTGTCGTATCCGTTGCGGTAGCGCGCCCGGAAAATCTCTCCGCGCACCAGCATCTGGTAGCCGCCGAGCGGTACGTTGTTTTCGGCGCCCCGGAGCGTATCGGGGAACACGTCGATAATTTTCACCACCAGGTCCACATCCAAAGCGATATTCGGCGGCGCCAGCCCGTCGTCGTCGAGGGAGACCCAGAGATCGGCCGTGACCGGTCCGGCGATGGTCACCGCTGCGTCGAGTGTAGGGGTCTGGTATGCCAACACATCGGGCCGGCGGGCGGCAAAACGCTGGTCGTCGCTCATGTATTCTTTGGTGCGGTCGAGGTGCACATCTTCCGTGTAGGGTACCGGATGAGCCGGGTCGCTGGTATAGGTTGCTGTGGTGATCGCATTGTCGGCGCCGGGCGCCTGACCGGAAAGTGTATTTTTACCCTGGAAATACCATTTCAGGGCTTCCGTTTCCTTCGGCGGCCAGTTGGCGCGGGTTGTCCATTGGTTGCTGCCTGTTTCAAAGATGTAAGCCTCCGGCAAATCCATGTTGCCGATGCCTTTGAGGTAGTGCTCAAAAAAGAGCAGTTCGATGTCCTGCTGGAAAAAAGCGCTTGTTTTTGCTCCGAACACCACATTACCCAGCCGATCGCCCGTGCTGCGGTGCCAGCCGCCGTGCGACCATGGGCCCATCACAATCCGGTTGGAGTGTGCCGCATTATTTTGATTTTCAAGGGCTTTGTAGGTATTCCAGGCGCCCCAACAGTCTTCGGCGTCGAACAGGCCGCCCACCGTAAGCACGGCAGGCTGGATGTTTTTCAAGTGCGGGCGCGGGTTGCGGGCTTTCCACCAGTCGTCGTAGTCGGGATGCGCCATCAGGTCGTTCCAGAACGGAATGCCCTTCATGCCATATTTTTCCGTGTAGTTGCGCAATGCTCCGGCGCGCAGGAAAAAATCGTAGTTGTCCGGTGTTTTCCAGTCAGCAAACCCATCGTCGCCCTGCATGGTCGGTTTCGGGCGCGGCTTGCCGAAGCCAGAGTAAAAGGAGAAGGCATCCATGAGCATAAATGCGCCGTTGTGGTGGAAGTCATCGCCGACAAACCAGTCGGTCACCGGCGCCTGCGGCGATACGGCTTTGATGGCAGGGTGGCCCGCCAAAACGGCCATAGTGGCGTAAAAACCGGGATAGGAAGTGCCGTAAACGCCCACTTTCCCATTGTTGCCGCTTGCGTTTTTCAGCAGCCAGTCTACGGTATCGTAGGTGTCGCTGGCCTCATCCGTGGGTGCTTTGCTGCCCGCTTTCGGCTTGGTTGCGGTGGCCGGATTATAGGGGCGCACATCCATAAAATCGCCCTCGCTCATGTATTTGCCCCGCACATCCTGGAAAACGAAGATGTAACCTGCGCGGGCGAGGCTCATGTTTTGGAACGAAGCAAAGTCCTGAGTGCCGTAAGGCGCGCAGGAATACGGCGTCCTTTTTATCAGGACCGGGTATTTCCGGCTGCGGTCTTTCGGCGTGTAAATCGCCGTAAACAGTTGTACGCCGTCGCGCATGGGGATCATCACCTCGCGTTTGTCGAAGTTGTCGCGGATGAAAGCGGCATCAGCGGCAGGATTTTGGGCAAAAAGGGCGGAGGAAGTAAAAAGCAGTCCTGTGAAAAGGAGCCAGGTATATTTCATTTGTGGAAGGATAAATTGATGCGGGCCAAAAGTACGAGAATAGTACGAAGTGCGAAGTCGTGGCAAGTCCAAAGTGCGAAGTCGTCAGTGCGAAGTCGTACAGCATTGGTGGTTATGAAAATGCCGGGCCTAACAAAACGATGATTATTCACCTTCCACGACTTCGGACTGACGACTTCGCACTGTCGACTTCAGACTCACTTCAACTTCCGCAGT
This sequence comes from Saprospiraceae bacterium, assembly GCA_020847425.1. Taxonomy (GTDB): domain Bacteria; phylum Bacteroidota; class Bacteroidia; order Chitinophagales; family Saprospiraceae; genus M3007. The sequence continues at coordinate 6,970 of JADLCC010000205.1, read as the reverse complement.
TCCCGTTCAAAAATCGTCTCCAATTGTTCCGATTTCAGGTTTTTGGCTACGATGGTGCGGTCTTTGTTCAGCACATACAGTTCCGGCGTGATATCCACGAAGTATTTGGCGTAGATGGCCCGGTTGGTGGGATCGAAGACATTAGTGAACGTGAAGCCGTTTTTCTTGACGAATGCTTTCCATTCCGCATCGGTTGTGCTGATGGAGATGCCAAAAAATTCGACGCCGCGCGGTTTCCACTTTTTGTAAAGCCGTTCGATTTCGGGGGCTTCTTTCTGGCAGTGTTCACAATCGGGGCTGAACATAAAGATCACCACGATGGGAGCGGTTAATTCGTAGATGCTTTTGTATTCGCCGTTCACGTCCATGGCGCGTACGTCGGGTCCTTTTCGGCCCAGTAGGCTGGCTTCCATTTCGGATACGTGCAGACGCAGTTTGGCGAGGTTTTCGGGCGTATCCCAGGTGGCCAGTTCGTCGGTAAAAAAGGTTTTAACGATATGGACATACACCGCTTCGCCATCCATGACGGTGGTTTTGGTGTTTTCGTGTTGCAGGGCGATCCAGTTGCTGAAAAAGCGAAAATAATCCTTGTAGGGCATCACGCGGCGGATGATCTGGTCGGATACTTTGACCAGCGAGTCCGGGTTTTGCGGCGTAAGTTCCTTGATGTAGCGTTTCAGTTTGTTGACGATCACAGGCGTGTACAGCAGGCGCGTATCCTTAAAATCGACGCCATCCCAGAAATGGTCGCGGTAGTGGAGTACCTGCCGGAGGGTGTCGGTGTCGCCGTTGGGCTTTTTAAATTCAACAAAATCAGGGTTTTGTCCGGCGCGTTTGAAACTGGTAAACAGCGCGTCGGGGAACTCTTTATATATCTCTTCGAGGTGCGTTTTCCGACCGGCGAGCATTTCCAACTGAAAAACTTTTGCTTCCAGGTATTCGGCTGAATTCGGCGGGTTTTTGCGCATGATTTCGCTCAGGCGGCCCAGTTCCGGGTCCTGGATGGATTGGAACAGCAGGTTTTTGTACAGCAATTCGGTATTGAGCGAACCCTCGACTTCCATGGTGCCGATCAGATCGTTGGCTTTGGCGCGCAGGGTGAACCGCTGGTCTTTATCGATCAGGAATGGAAAATTTCTTTGCCCGGGCAGCAGGAAAAAGTAATAGCCCGCCGGAAGCAGGTTTTTGCGTTTGAGCACGAGGTGGCCCTTGTCGTCCACCATGGTGGAGTCGGCGAGGTAGTTCTGGTCGCCATAGGTGCCTACTACCCGCGCAATGCCGGGCGGAATGCCTTCGATGGTCACATCGATCAGGGTGCTGTCAATGGTTTGGGCGCGCAAGGCGCCGATGCTGCAAACGCATACAAATACTACAATCGCAAGTTTTAATTTCCCCATGGGTACATCTGTTTTTGTTTAGGACGTGCAAACTTACGGTTGCGTATCGGGCGAAGGGGCAGGTTTTGCGAATTATTGACAAAAAACGTGAGTCGTGAATCGTGAGTCGTGAGTGGCACTTCGCCCAAACTGCACACTGAAGTATCGGGCGAAGCACGATTCACGACTCACCACTCACGACTTCGCCCAAACTGCACACTAAAGTATCGGGCGAAGCACCACTCACGATTCACGACTCACGATTCACGACTCACAATTCGACTTCGCCCAAACTGCACACTGAAGTATCGGACGAAGCGCCACTCACGATTCACGACTCACCACTCACGATTTCACTCTCCCAAATCCCAGCGTTTTCAGCATCCACGTCGGCAGCGGCTTTTCCGGGCTGCTGCGCTTGCGGAGGTCGAGGTACCAGCCTACTTTTTTGAGGATCGGGATTTTATGCGTTTCCACAAATTCGATCAGCGTGCCGTCGGGGTCTTCGATGTAGGAAAAATAACCGGCCGCTTCGCCCATATCGAACGAACCGCTGCTGTCGACAGTGAACGGGTGACCTTTTTCGGCGCAGAATTGTTTCATTTCGGCCATTCCGGTAATGTCGAAACAGAGGTGGATATAACCCAGGTCGCCCCAGAACCGGTTTTCAAATATTTTGCGTGGCGTGCGACCGGTGCTTTGTATCAGTTCAATTTCCGTGTCGCCAAGCAAGCGGCTGAACGGGCCTTTGCGTTTTTCGGGGTGCCGGAGCAACACCCGCCGGTAGGTGCCAAAACCGCCGTCGACGCCGTGCAAATCGGCAAAATCACCTGATTTATCGTACACAATGGTACTGTAACCCAGGATATCGGCATAAAAACGGATGGAGCGCTCCATGTCGGAAACGCCGACAAAAGCGCCGTACATGCCACCGGTGAGGCTCCGGTCGTTTTGAGCAAACCAGTCTTTGGCGCCCACCACTTCAAAGGGATTGCCCCAGGGGTCTTTCACAAAAAAATGTTCTTCGCCGTCGGGGCGGGGTACGGGATTGGTCAGCATATTGACGCCGCGTTTGCGCAGGTCGTGGAAGCAGGCCCACACATCTTTGCATTTTACTTTGGCTATACCGATACCGAGGTCGCCGAGCTGCGGCTGGAAAGCGGGCGGAACAGGCGTGCGGCCGGTGTATTGCCATATTTCCATACCTCCGCCGCCTTGCAGGTTGAGCGCGAGAATGGCATGCCGGGCCTGCGGCTGACCGCCGGTGTATGGCAGCATGAGTCCGGCGACTGCCGCTTCTTCAAACATCGGCACGTCCATGCCGAAATGTTGCCGATACCATTTAAATGCTTCGTGGACGTTGCTGACGCCGATGCCGATTTGTTGTATGCCGGAGATAAACATGGAATATGTAATTGATTTTCAATAGTTTGCAACTAGCGTAGTTATCAAACTGCTTGTAAAGCGGCAAAAGTAAGGCTACTTCGCCACTTTAGAGAAATCTGGTAAGAATGAATGCGAACAGTATTATTCAACCCTTTCAGGGTTGCAAAACATATGCTTCTAAACCACCACCGGTTTCACCGGCAGCTATTCAAATTAAATCCTTTCGGGATTTCCAACGGGTGCGGCACACCCTAATTGCGCAAGGTTTGCTGCATGTTTTATTTTTCAGATGTCGATAAAGAAAAATTTAGCGCTACTTAATAAATTAGCGCTACAAATCCCACAGGGATTAAATTTGAATAGCCCCGGATGCAATCCGGGGTATTCGTAACATAATCTCACAACCGGGAACCGGTTGAACAAAAAAAACACGCTTATGAGTACCTACACACAAATCTTGTATCAAATTATCTTCAGTACCAAACACAGGGAACAGACGCTCATCAAAAAAAATCGGCCTGAATTGTTCAAATACATTTGGGGTATTCTGAAAAAGAAAAAATGCCATTTATACCGCATCAATGGGATGGAAGATCACCTGCATATTGTAACGCATATTCATCCTACCGTAGCCTTGGCCTCATTGATCAAAGATATCAAACTGGCCAGTTCAGATCATATCAAAGCAAAAGTTTTGTTTCCTGATTTCTATGGCTGGCAGGATGGATACGGTGCTTTTACCTATTCATTCAGCGCAAAAAATAGCCTTATTGAGTATGTGAAAAACCAGGAAGAACACCACAAAAACAAAACGTACAGGGAAGAACTGATAGATCTGTTAAATGAGCATGGCGTGGAATTTGATGAAAAATACCTGGAGTGAAGTATTTAACCGCTTTTGGGTTTAGGCACTCATTTACTTTGCTTCGCGGGTTGTACATTCGAGCACTAAACACAAATAACCGCGAAGCGGTTGAATGTGAATAGCCCGGCATGCAATGCCGGGTTCAGGAGTACCACGATGTGTTTGCAACCGCGAAGCGGTTGAATGTGAAAGGGTTACAAGGAATTCAACCGCTTCGCGGTTGGTTCACCTTAACCCGAAATTACCACGGGTTGCACCCGTGGCTATTCACCTTCAACCACTTCGTGGTTATTCCAATGTAGCATCCGTGATTATCCAAGTTCAATCTCCTTGGAATTTTCCGGGCTCTATATTGATTGATTCAATCCATCACTTCCAACTGCTTCACATTACTCAACCGGATGCTGTACCGCCGAATGCCGGTTTTCTTTTGCAGGAAGGAACTGACTTTGCCCGTTATTTTCAGCCGTTTGCCCTGGTACTGTTCGAGCGGCGCAAAAAAGGCCATACTTTTTCGGAAAATGGTAATGTCGAATGCATTATCCGGATAGGCCTTAAACATATTGAGGTAGCCGATCACCCCGTCTTCGCGCATCAGTTCTTTCGTGCTTACAATGGGACCCGTGATGCTAACATATTGTTTTTCAAAGAATTGTATAGAATCCGGGTTGCTGACAACGATTGGATTTTTAAAAGATTTGCCGGGCATCTGCGCAAAAACACTTCCGGCAGACAGCAAAAGAACAAGCAGGAACAATGCACGCATAAGTAGTTATCGGTTATTAGTTATTGGTTATCAGTGTTGATACTCAAGCATTTGTATAAAAAATAGCCCAAACTGATTGTAACCTGGTTGAGAACTGTATTTTGTTTAAAATCGACGTAAGGTAAGCCCTGATTTTGTATTGGATAAAATTGCGGGCGCGAGTTTGCGTTTAACGTGAATTGTGAGTGGTGAATCGTGAGTGGCGCTTCGCCCAAGACAACTGCTTAAGTTTGGGCAACGCGCCACTCACAATTCACGACTCACAACTCACGATTCACAATTCACAACAGATGATCCGCTTTTTTACCTGCCTTCTCCTCCTGTGCACCGGCGCTGCCGCCGTTTCCGCGCAACCCTCCCGAAAAATCAAACTCACCCCGGTTTCGCTCGGTTTCGACCTGCCGGACTCCTACAAACAGCGCACCTTCATCAAAGGCCTCGCCGGTTTTGTGCATAAAATTGACCAACTTGTGGGCGCGATGGTGCTGCTCGACGACAACAAAACCTCGGTACTCACCCGTTTTGTGCGGCAGGACAAGCCGCCGGTAGTCACCACTTCCTCTTCGGATGTGATTTACAGCGCAAAAATTGATACAAAGTTCAAGTTCAACGGCGCGTACAGCATTGCTTCCACCAAGGTGGAGAAAGACAAAATCTGCGAACTGGTGATCACCGATATCGGGTATGCTTTTTTGCCGGAAGACTATATTCCCTACCTCGAAATTTGCCGCGCTGCGACCAATGTAGCGCCGGAAACACGCCGCAAAACCTACTATATCCGCTCGGCCAAACTGACCACGGTGTACACCCGTCTGTACCAGAAAGTAGTCGGCGACACCGAGGTCGGTGGTGTGGTGTTCAGCGTCGGCGGCGAAGTATTCAGCAGCAGCGACCAGTTTAAAGTGGATTATGTGGTGTCGGTGGATCTGGTGAGCCTGGAAAAACTGCTGTCCCTGCAAAACTGCAACGACCTGATCAACAACGAGGAACTGGCCCGCCGCGAAAAAGCCGAACAGACGCGATTGGCTGCCCTGCGCGCCGATGAGGAGCGCAATGCCCGGCAGCAGGAACTGGCCGCTGCCAAAGCGCAGGTGGAAGAATTGAAAAAAACACTGCACGACAACATCGCCCGCACCGGTGAAATGCAGCGCTCCCTTTCGGATGCGCAGGATAAAGAACGCGCAGCACTCGAACAACTGAACCTGGCTATCCGGCAGGCCAATGACATGACCGCGCAGGCTGAACAGGCCCGGCAGCAGGCCGACAGCCGTGAAGAAGTGATCCTGACGTTTAAAAACAAGGATGGTAAAGTCCTGGAAATCAAAAGTCTGGAAGAACTCAGTGCGGAAAAGTTACAGGCCTTGGGGTTTGATGTGGAGATACTGAAAAGATGAGGCTGGAAATGGAACACGGATTGGACGGATCAGACACGGATTTTGATATAAACAATCTGCGTGAAATGCGCCGGGGGACAAATGATATTCACATCCATCATTCCCCAGTTTTCAGCACCTTTAGCAGTTCCGTTTTGCCAGGTTGTTCGATGGACAGGAAATACAGTCCATTGTGCAAATTGCCTGTTTCTATTCGAATAGATCCCGCCTGGGCCGGGATGACCGTTTGATACAAACGCCCGGATGCATCCCATACCTGAATGCGCTGTGGTTTTTGCCCGCTCGCCGATTGCAGCAACAGGTAATCATGCGCCGGATTGGGATAGGCTTTCCAGTCAGCCGTAGCGGCTACGGGAGTGGCTATGTCCGTCAGTTCATCAAGCCGGTACTGGCTGAAGAAGCGCCAAATCTCCCGGCTTGCCTGAATATCCTGGTTGGTCACGCCGATGGGGAAAATGGCGCCCGGCCAGGTATGCCCACCGTCGATAATTTTGTAATGCTCCACAGTAGTGCCTGCGTCGCCGCCGCTGTATACATAATGCTCGACCGTACAGCCGTCGGTGGTACTGGTGTTGGGTACATTGGTGAACAAAGGTGTGGGGTTGCAATTATTGAAACCCACCCAGGCATCCACAAGCGTAGGGATGGCTACAAAAGCGCTGAGAACGGTACCATTGTAAGGCACCGTATTGTCGGCAGTGCCGTGTATTTCCATTACGGGCACGGGGCGTTGCGGATTGCAAGCGGCGAGGTTAGGGCCGATCATGCTACCGGTCACCGAAGCAATGGCTGCAATACGTTCGTTGAGTTCGCAGGCAAGGGTATAACTCATAAACCCTCCGTTGCTCATGCCCGTACTGTAAATACGATTTGGATCGATGTTGTATTCGGATTCCAGCGCATCGAGCAGGTCGCCAATGAATCCGGTATCATCTACGGTTGAGCCGGTACCAAATGTGTTCCAAAACCGCTTGCCCTGGTTGTCGATCGTACCGTTGGGGTGTACGATCAGGAAATTGGCGGTATCCGCAATGCCGCGAAAATCGCCATAGAATTCTTGTTCCAGGTTATTGGAACCATAACCGTGTAAATTGAGTATCAACGGCACCGGCGTATTTCCAGTATACGCGGCAGGCCGGTACAGCCGGTATTCGCGGGTGAGTCCGCCACTTTGGATCGTGCC
>JADLCC010000204.1 GCA_020847425.1 Saprospiraceae bacterium | reverse complement strand
CGTCAATGTGAGTAAAAGTCGCATCAAAATCGAACTACAACCAAAGGCAAAACGCGAGATCGTTGTAAGCCATGAGAACAGCCAGGCTTTTAAGGGCTGGTTGAATCGCTGAGGCAAAAAAACGGCGAAACACCAATGCCACGGCTATTTTCGACAACGAGGACGGATTCATAGTATTATTTAGTGCTTTATTATCATGTCAATTGCGGCTCCAAGTATTAATGCAGCAAAACTAAAAGTCATAAACCCTAAAAGATACGCAAAAAAAGATTTCAGGTAATTTATCCATTTATTCTTGTCAAAAAACTGTCCGATTGCCCACGCACTGTAAATGAAAGATATTATACCGGAAATTTGCATGAGTTGTATATTAGATATCCCTTCCACTGTGGCAAACAAAGCGAAAATTAACATGCCTACTCCCATGACATAACAAAGTAGAATCAAAATTTCAAAAAAATTATACTGGTATTTTCTGAAAAATACTTTTATCCAAAGTGCAATAAAAAACCCCATTATAATATTCGAATATCCATAATGCTCTTGAATCCATTTAAAAATCAGTATCGTTGAGTTTGTCTCTGTATTCCCATACTTCACATAACCGTCTTCAATATGAAAGGAGTGAACAATTATAGTATAAATAAGTGAACTTACAATAATGAAAACGATTGGTTTTACAAGTTTTGTTCTGTTGTCAGAGATAAATGCTCTAATACTTTGCCCCGGTCTGGTTGTCAATTCCTTTATCGTGTATAAAAACCCTTTTTCAAAATGCAAAAGGTGCTCTATTTCGTGTTGAATATAATGCCGGTCAATTCTTTTTAGTTTTGCAGGTGCTCCACAATTTGGGCAATAATTTTGGCTTAATTCTGTGTTACAGTTCTTGCAGTTCATGTTTACCATTAATCAAATTAAACTTTATATGTTTTGTATGGCATCAAATATGCGTACTGGATCGTCAGCAGCGATTATTGCCTGCAAAGGTATTTGAAAAAGCCTAAATGCATCGTACTGTTACCCCTCCTGTTTTATTTCGGATCGTCGAGATGGACCGCTTACAAACGGGCACAGCGCGAACGAATTGAAGCCGCCAAACCCATTTTTGACAACCCCGATCTGGACCGCCGTGCGCGCCTGATTCTGGACGGCGAACCGGACGCTTTACAAAAACGCCTGCCTTCCGAGCCGCAGGAACTTGTGCAGTCCAAAGATTTGTTGTGGTTTACCTTACAGGAGGCCTCCTCCAGTGGGTACCGCAGCGACGAAAAACTGCAATGTCTCCGCATCCTGCTCGATGCCGGCGCGCCTTTTGATACCTTGTTGAAAGGCGATACCCCTGTGCATAGCAGCGCCTCCAATACCGGAAACGCCGCCGCACTGCGCCTTTTGTTCGAGCGTGGCGCCGACCCCAATGCCACGGCTATTTTCGACGACGAAGACGGCCCCATCACTCCATTGATCCGGGCTGCACAATTCGACCGTTGGAAAATCTGTGCAGCCCTGATCGAAAAAGGCGCCCGCCCCGATTTTACGACCCGCAACGGGAAAAGTTGCGCCTTCTATATGGAACAGGCTGAGGAGAGCGTCCGTACATATGGATCTCCGGAAACGCAGGCAGATTTTGCGCGATTGAAGGCGTTGGTAGGGAAGGGACGGTGATTCCATATCATGCCAAAAGGCCGCAAGAATTCAACTTTAAGTAGCATTCATTCCTACAAATGGGTTTCTTTGTAAAAATTTAATTATGCCCGCAGGCTCTCCAGATCCAGTCATTCGCAAGCACTTACTTTGGGAATATGAGTGGGAAAATGTTGATTTTTCCCGCATGGCTACCGTCGTTGTCGAACGTGTTATTGAACGTGGCAATCCCTTTGAATGGCAGGAGATTGTGAATTTCTATGGGGGCGAAAAGATTTTGAATATAGCTGCGAAGAGTACACGGCTCGATTCCAAACACAAAAATTTTACCGGCATTTACCTTCAATCCGGTTTTATCAGATGAAAGGAATTGCCTGGTTAATCCATTATTGGGAAGTCTGAATTCCCGTAAAACCAGCCGCCATCCGATTCAAAATCTGTCCATAAAAGATGGACATCGTAGACACCTTGCCCATCTGCGTAATTACTGGCGCTGCTATATATCCAGTCCTGCGGCCGATTGACCCATTTAGCCTGCACCGGATTTTCATGAATATATCGAATTTTTTGGATGACCACGCGTTCGGAATACAATTCTATGGGATGGTTGTCTTGTTCCCATATTTGGAAGGCTTGTTCCGGTTTGAATTTTTTGGCAAAAAAACCAAATAGATACAACAGCCATTCCCGCCTACTTTCCGGGCGTTTTTTATCCTGCAATGCTTCCAGGAATTTGCGCGCCGTATGCGCTTTGAAATCCCGTATGGCATCTTCCAGCCGAAAAGGCGGTGTTGTATTGGCGATCATGTGCAGGTGGTTGGACATGATCACGTAACCCCATATCTGCAAGCCTTTATGCTGACTACAATAGCGCCAACTGTCCAGCACGATGTCTCTGTATTCGGCACGTGTAAAAAGATCGACCCAGCCGCAGATGGTGCAGGTAAGATAGTTAAGACCGTGTTGGTCGCGGATTTTGTATTTGGTGCTCATAAATGAAGATGTTGGAAGGATTATGTGGATAAAAATAAGGGATGCTTCGTGAATGCTAAAACTTTCGCCAAAAGTTATTTTTTGCAACCCTTACCCCGAGTGGCGCTGGCGCACGGCTTTGCCGTGTGCCGCTTATCCGCGCCGGCTGTGCCGGCAAACGTAGAAACAGACGCTTCCTACCTGTCGTTTTGGCAAGTCTGCACTTTTCATCATCATTGAAGGCTATTTTCTATAGTGCCGCGCTGCCACGTTGCTTTTGCCGGCACAGCCGGCGCGGATAAGCGGCACATGGCACAGCCATGCGCCAGCGCCACTCAAGGTAAGGGATGGACAGCCTGTGCGCCAGCGGGAGCTGGCGCACGGCTGTGCCGGCAAACGTGGCGATGGATGCCAGGTTGTGATGCTAAGTAGGCTGTATGAGCAGCCGGTTTTATTTGTGTTTCATGTACGGTATTGTTTTGGAATCTGGTTTTGTACGTTGCGTTTGCCGGCACAGCCGGCGCGTATAAGCGGCACACGGCACAGCCGTGCGCCAGCGCATTTGTTTTTATGTATGGGTATTGTGGGTTATGGACAGCCTGTGCGCCAGCGGGTATGTTCGAATCATTTGAAAAATTTGTAAAGAGAGTTGTGTATTTGGAAGAGCGAAAATATAAGATAAATCTGGTTTCTATATACTTTGTGCCACACTTAATTATATTTTTCTTAAAAATAAACCCCGTTCACAACACAATTCAGTGTAAACGGGGTTATAATATATATGTGGAATAGTTTTTTATCCCATCACCTGCGGCACATGCCCCTTATACACCCCAGCCTGCATCTTCTCCCTAACCGCCGTAAACGCATCCAGCGTCACCCGAATATCCTCCTCCGTATGATCCGCCGTCGGGATCAGGCGCAGTATGATCATTCCTTTCGGGATCACTGGATACACCACGATGGAGCAGAACACGCCGTAGTTGTCGCGCATATCCATCACGAGCGCCATGGCTTCTTCCACTTCGCCGTGCATATACACCGGCGTCACGCAGGTATTGGTATCGCCAATATCGAAGCCGCGTTCTTTCAGGCCGCCTTGCAGCAGGCGCACGTTGTGCCAGAGTTTTTCGCGGAGTTGCGGCTGGTTTTTGAGCAGTTCGAAACGTTTGAGCGCGCCTTCCACGAGTGGCATAGGCAGCGATTTGGCAAAGATCTGCGAGCGCATGTTGTAGCGCAGGAAACGGATGATCTCCGTCGGTCCGGCCACAAAGGCGCCGATGAGGGCCATACTTTTGGCGAAGGTGCTGAAATAGATATCCACGTCGTCGGTCACGCCCTGTTCTTCGGCCGTGCCAGCGCCGGTAGCGCCGAGCATGCCGAAGCCGTGTGCGTCGTCGATAAGCAGGCGGAAACCGTAGGTTTCTTTCAGGGCTGCGATTTCGCGCAGTTTGCCCTGGTCGCCGCGCATACCGAACACGCCTTCCGTGATGACCAGAATGCCGCCGCCGGTTTCAGCGACGAGGTTTTTGGCGCGGTCCAGGTTTTTCACCAGGCTGCCGATGTCGTTGTGCGTGTAGGCAAAACGTTTGCCCATGTGCATGCGCAGGGCATCCACGATACAGGCATGGCTTTCGGCGTCATACACCACCACGTCGTGGCGGGTGAGCAGGGCGTCGATGACCGACAGAATACCCTGGTAGCCGTAGTTGAGCAGGTAGCCGTCTTCTTTGCCGACGAAATGCGCCAGGCCAGTTTCCAGTTCCTTGTGCAGTTTCGTTTCGCCCGACATCATGCGGGCGCCCATAGGGTAGGCGAGGCCCCAGCGGGCAGCGGCGTCGGCGTCGGCTTTGCGCACTTCCGGGTGGTTGGCCAGGCCGAGGTAGTTGTTGATACTCCAGCAAATGACTTCCTTGCCTTTAAATTTCATGCGGTTGCCCAGTTCACCTTCCAGTTGCGGGAACATATAGTAGCCTTCCGCTACGTCGGCGTATTTGCCCAGCGGGCCTGCCTGTTTGAGAATTCGATCGAATAAATCCAAAACGAGTTGTGAGTTATGAGTTATAAGTTATGAGCATTGTTGAGTAGTTGAGGGTTGAGATTGTTGAGGGCTTGGGTAGTTATGAATGATTCATTCTTACCCAAGCCCTCAACAATCTCAACCCTCAACTACTCAACAATCAAGCGGCTTGCATCGCCTCCTTCGCTTTCTTCTGCGCCTGCGCTTCTTTCCATGCTTTCCAGCGCGGACCCATCATGGCGTTCATGCCTTTATCGATGACGAAGTGCCGGGCGATATTCCAGAGGCCTTTCGCTTGCGTGAAAATAGAATCGCGGGAGCGGAGGCTCAGAGAGAATCCACCTTCCATATAAACGATATGGTGCCACCACATGGATGGAATAAACAAGGTTTCGCCGTGTTGCAGGATTGTTTCGTGGCCGGTAGCCTTCTGTAGCGCGGGGTATTTTTCAAAGTCCGGGTGCAGGGGGTCGACATGACTTTGCACCGTGAATGGGTGTTGATAGAGAAACGGACTTTGAGCCTGGTCGAACAGCACGATGTGTTTACGCGTCCAGAAATGCGTGTGGAACACATGCGAGCAGTCGATATCGTAATGCAGGGTGGTAACAGCGCCTGCGCCGCCGAAAAACATAAACGGGTAGTTGTCCACCCAGCCGTCGCAAATCGTAGGGTTCGATACGTCGCTCGCCAGTTCTTTGGCGTGGTCGAGGATATTCCAGAGGAAAATGCGGTAACTGGTGGGGCCTTTTTGGATCAAATCGAGGTATTCCCCGAATTTCATCGTCAGGCCACTTTTCATATATGTAGGTCCCGGTTTGTGGTAATCCGGGCCGATAACAGGCACTTCCAGTTGACCGTGGTTTTCCTTCAGGTAATCAAAAGTCCACTTTTTTGTTGCTTCCCAATCGTTTGCCAGGTCGGTAAAAACAACCGGTTTTTTGGGTTTAAGGTAATTTTCGATAAATTCTTCGCGGGTGAGACCGCTACGTCGATCGATTTGAATCAGTTGCATATAGTACTAAATTATTTCTGTAGAACAGTCTTTTGTTCTTCCATGAAACCTTGTTCAATCATCCATTTGTCGCTGAAAAACTTGGTGGCATATTTGGAGCCGTGGTCGCTGAACAGCACCACTACCACATCGTTTTCGGTCAGTTCATCCTGAATTTGTTCGAGTCCCTGAAGTGCTGCGCCGCTGGAATAACCCACCATCATACCTTCGGTACGGGCCAGTTCGCGGGCGCGCAGGGCACTGTCTTTGTCCGTTACCTTGACGAATTTGTCGATCAACTCAAAATCCATGTTGCCCGGAATAATGTTTTTTCCGGCGCCTTCCATGCGGTAAGGGTAGATTTCCTTTTCGTCATAGATGCCTGTTTCATGGTATTTTTTCAGCACTGAACCGTAAGCATCTACGCCGATTATTTTCAGATTGGGGTTTTGTTCGCGCAGGTAACGTCCTGATCCACAAAGGGTTCCGCCGGTACTGGCGCTGCCGATAATGCAGGTGATACGGCCCTGGGTTTGTTCCCAGATTTCCGGACCGGTGGTCAGGTAGTGGGCTTCCCCGTTTTCGAGGTTGTAATTTTGGTTGATGTAATAAGCGCCGGGTATTTCTTTGGCGAGTTGTTCCGCTTTGCGGTAGTAGGAATTCGGGTCGTCGGGCTTGGCCTCTTGCGGACAAAGCACTACTTCGGCGCCCATGGCGCGGAGGTTATTGAGTTTGTCTTCGGAAATTTTACTGGTAACCGTCAGCACACAGCGGTAACCCCTGATGGCAGAAACCATGGCCAGGCTAAACCCTGTATTGCCGCTGGTGGCATCCACCACTGTTCCGCCCGGCTTGAGTTTGCCGAGGCGTTCGGCGCGTTCAATCATGTGCAGGGCGATGCGGTCTTTAGCGCTCAGTCCGGGGTTGAAAGCCTCAACTTTAGCATACACAGTAGCAGGAATGTGCATCACAACGTTGTTGAGGCGGATAAGCGGGGTTTTGCCGATTGTTTCGAGTATGTTATTGAATACCATTCCGGGAACTTTTAGAGATGTACAACGCGGTGAATATTGCTTTTGCGAAAAATAGACAAGATCTCCGAAAAACAAGCGAAAAATTATGCAAACCCAAGACAAAACAAACTTCGTGGGTTAGGGCAGGAAACAATGAGCAGTAATCCAAACGATTGTTTCCGGGGCAAAAGTACTTCAAAGTGCCCGAATTATGGTTATCTGATTTGCAAAAGGACTCTTAACAAAAAAAACATCTGCAAATATTTGATACTTTAAATATTTTTTTCACCTTTGGGTCATTCATCCAAACAATAGTTTGGTTTTTATCTTACACACACAATTAATTCACTTTTCAATCCCCCCACCTATGCTAGTTTTTTACGTTGTTACAATTTGTTTACTTGTAGTACGGGCCATCCCTTATGTCTCATCGTACTTAGAAACGGGCCTCCGCCGGTAGGTGTTTTGCTACCCAGAGTCCTGTTGAAAATGAAAGGCAAAAGGCAAGAGGCAAAATGCAAGTTAAACCACTAGGGTTCATTTGCATTTTGCCCCTTGTTTTTTGCCTTTTGCTTTTTTAAAACTTCCCTTCCAAAAAGGCGCGTGCATCCTGCGCCGTCTGTTCCGGGTTTTCTTCCTGAGGCCAATGGCCGGTATTTCGGTAAATTTTCAGAATAGCGCCTCGAATGCGCCGGTGAAAGTCGTACGCGTGTTCCGGCGAAATGCGCGTGTCTTCCGCGCCCCAGAGGATCAGGGTCGGCGCTGTTATTTTTTCAACCACATCTGCCGGCGGGCGGTTATCGCTCACAGATGCCCTGTCCGTGAATGCCTTTCGATTGCCGCTGCGCAGCAATAATTCAAAATGACGCTGGATCAGGGAGTCCGTTATCAGCGCATCGTCAGCATAAATGTCTTCCAGCATGATTTCAATAAATGACCGGGGGGTGACTTTCCACAGCGCACGGTTTAATACGGGCATTCGGGCGAGTAAGTTGACCAGGGAGGTCTTTTTAGTTTCAAAACCGGGGGCCGCAAGCAAGATCAGTTTATCTACTTTGCCGGATGACGACTCCGAAGCGTAATGCCATGCGATTTGAGCGCCAAGGCCATTACCGGCCAGGTGAAATTTTTTCAGATCGAGGTGTTTGGAGAGGCTGTCCAGAAAACTGGCATACATAAAAGCGCTGTAACTGCCGCGCGGGTGGGGCCCTGTCAGTCCGAAACCGGGCAAATCCACACTGATCACCTTGTATTTATCTGAAAGTACATTTGTCCAGGCATCCCAGGTGTGCAGGGAACTCTGGGCATCGTGCAGCAACAAAATTGGTTCGCCTTTGCCTGTTACGCGGCAATGCACATCCATATCGTCGATGCGCAACATCCTGGAATCGGTCGATGCGAACTGCTGTACCATGCTTCCGACCGGGATATCTTCGTGCCAGTTTTTCCAAAGGAAATAACTCAGGAATAAGACTATCCCCCAGCGGATCAGGAAGGATAAACTCAGGTAACCAAGCCATTTTCTGGCAATGGCGAAGAGGGAGGGCCTGGACTGAGGAGATTCCATGTGTTAAGTTGGTTTTTTAAACCTCACCCCCCGGCCCCCTCTCCAACGGAGAGGGGGAGCGAGTACCCTTGGGATTCCTTATTGAAGATTCCAAAGGCGTAGTCACCCCCTCTCCGTTGGAGAGGGGGCCGGGGGGTGAGGTCTCAAGCCATTGCCTTGTCCGAAGCAAATACCGCACTCAGGTATTCACGGTTCATGCGGGCTATGTTCTCCACGGAAATTTCTTTCGGGCACTCCGCTTCGCAGGCCTTTACATTGGAACACTTACCGAAACCTTCCTTATCCATTTGTGCGATCATGGACAATACACGTTTTTCGCGTTCTACTTGTCCCTGTGGCAACAGCGCGAGGTGCGAAATTTTGGCGGAAGTAAACAGCATGGCCGATGCATTGGGGCACGCTGCTACGCAGGCGCCGCAACCGATACAGGCAGCCGCGTCGAATGCGTGCGAGGCCTGCTCTTTTTCAATCGGAATAGCGTTGGCATCCTGCGCCTGACCGGTATTCACGCTGACGTAACCGCCGGCCTGGATAATACGGTCGAATGCCGAACGGTCCACCACCAAATCTTTCAATACCGGAAATGCCTGTGCGCGGAATGGTTCGATCACAATGGTATCGCCTTCATGGTAATGGCGCATATGCACCTGACAGGTTGTAGTGCCTTTCATGGGCCCGTGCGCCTGACCGTCGATCACCAGCGAGCAAGTGCCGCAGATACCCTCCCGGCAGTCGTGTTCGAAGGCTACCGGCTCCTCGCGTTGCATCACGAGTTGTTCGTTTAATACGTCCAGCATTTCAAGGAAGGACATATCCGGGTTGACATCCGGTAATTGGTAGGTGACGAATTCACCTTTAAACTTGCCGCCCTGGCGCCAGATTTTCAGATTCAGTTTCATCTTGCGTGAGATGAGTTAAGTAGTTATTCGTTATCAGTTATTAGTTATTGGTGCTGATAATCAAGCATTTACAATCAACTTAATCTAAACTAATATCGACGAAGAACTTATGTGTGTGAATGATAAAGTATTCGAGGATTTGAGTAGTTCGAGTATTCGAATACCCATTTCTTATTTCACTTCAACAATTGATGAACAATTGTCGATCAACAGGTTACCGTTTTTCCCTTCCATGCCTGGCGCGTAATAAGCCATCAGGTCGATCTCATCAAAATCTGCCGTGCCGGGCTTCAGCGTAAATGTATAACGCGTCCAGACCGAAGGGCTCACTGTGATACTTTCTGCCAGCAGCTCCTCTTCTAAAGTTCTGGTATTGACTCCCCATATTTTTAAAATAGTGGGCGATTTATAGTTCACTTCCGCGCCGGTGACCCTGGAAACGGATTGGTAATTAATGGACCGTGACAAATACAAACTGAACGTATACGTTGAATCTTTTTTCAACCAGCCATCCAGTTTTTGACCGATGCCCTCCCAGGTATTGTTGTCGCGCACCACTAATCCTACATATTTTTCACCGTCCTGCGCTTCCATTTTTACTTCAAACCAACCGGGCTGAATATCTGGTTGTGTTTCAGCATCCGATCACATATTCATCCAGCCTCCAGGCGTCAGTCCTGCCTGCGGGTTGTCCCACTCGAAAGAAGGATTGTGTAGCCGTATGGTTTTTTGAGCCTGAACGCTGCAAAAAAGAAAAATCATACAAACAGTTAAACCCGTCTTCATTTTTATCATTTATGTGAATTATGGGTTAAAATAAGTCAAAGTCGCCAAGAGTTAATTGAATTTGCCCCAACCTGGGTGTCATCCTGAGCATAGCGAAGGATCTGGCCAAGAGACTGTGTAAATACTGCCTTTCACGCTTGGGCAGATCCTTCGCTATGCTCAGGATGACACCCGGGTTGGGGCAGTTTTTACCATTTTTTGGCGATTTTCCCATGTTTTAACCCATTATTCGCATCATTTACTAATCATATTAAATCAAATGATTGAATTTTCTCACAACTCACAACTCACTACTCACTACTCACAACTCACTACTCATACGACCGCTGCACCACCTTGATCTCTTCATACACCAGCGGTTCTTTGTGTAAAATCGGTTGCTCGCCTTCTCCTTTCCATTCCCAGGCTGCCACGTACATGTAATTTTCATCATCGCGCTGGGCTTCGCCCTTGTCCGTTTGATATTCTTCCCGGAAGTGACCGCCGCAGGATTCGTTGCGCTGCAAAGCATCATGGCACATCAGTTCGCCGAGTTCCATAAAGTCGGCGACACGCCATGCTTTTTCCAGTTCCGGGTTAAAGTCGTCGCTGCGACCGGGTACAAAAGCATCTTTCCAGAATTCCGCACGCAGGGCGCGGATCTCTTCGATAGCCTGTTTCAGGCCTTCAGCATTGCGGGCCATGCCGCATTTGTCCCACATAATTTTTCCGAGGCGGCGGTGGAAACTTTCCACACTTTGTTGCCCGCCCAGGTTGATCAACTGATCGATCCGCTCGCGCACTTCTTTTTCAGCCTGTTCAAATTCTGGCGTATTGGTCGGAATGCTGCCCGTGCGGATTTCTTTCGACAAGTAAGAACCGATGGTGTAAGGCAATACGAAATAACCGTCGGCGAGCCCTTGCATCAGGGCAGAAGCGCCGAGGCGATTGGCGCCGTGGTCGCTGAAATTGGCTTCGCCACAGGCGTAAAGTCCTGGTACCGAAGTCATTAAGTCGTAATCGACCCACAATCCGCCCATGGTATAGTGTACGGCGGGGTAAATCCGCATGGGAACTTCGTACGGGTTTTCGCCGGTGATTTTGGCGTACATATCGAACAGGTTGCCGTAAGCGGCTTCAACCGCAGGCCGGCCTTTGCGTTTGATGGCATCGGCAAAATCGAGGTACACAGCCAGGCCGGATTTGCCTACGCCCAGGCCGTCGTCGCACACTGTTTTGGCGGCGCGGCTAGCGATGTCGCGTGGAACAAGGTTGCCGAAAGCAGGGTAGCGGCGCTCCAGGTAGTAATCCCGGTCTTCTTCCGGGATCTGGCGCGGATCTTTCAGGCGGTCTTCCGCTTTTTTAGGCACCCAGCAGCGGCCGTCGTTGCGGAGCGACTCCGACATGAGGGTGAGTTTGGACTGGTATTCGCCCGAAACCGGGATACAAGTCGGGTGAATCTGAGTGTAGCAAGGATTGCCGAAAAACGCGCCGCGGCGGTGTGCCCGCCAGCCGGCCGTTACGTTGCACATCATGGCGTTGGTACTCAGGTAGAATACGTTGCCGTAGCCGCCGGTGCACAACACCACTGCGTGTGCGGAGTGGCGTTCCAGCGCGCCGGTAAGCAGGTTGCGCACAATGACGCCCCGGCATTTGCCGTCTACCATCACAGTATCCAGCATTTCATGGCGGTTGTACAGTTTTACGGTACCGAGGGCAACCTGGCGGCTGAGCGCCTGGTATGCGCCGATCAGCAGTTGCTGGCCCGTTTGGCCGCGGGCATAAAAAGTACGGGACACTTGTGTGCCGCCGAAAGAGCGGTTGTCGAGCAGGCCACCGTATTCACGGGCAAAAGGTACGCCCTGTGCCACGCACTGGTCGATGATAGCGGTAGAAACCTCCGCCAGGCGGTGTACGTTGCTTTCCCGCGCACGGAAGTCGCCACCTTTGATGGTATCGTAAAAAAGGCGATAAACGGAGTCGCCGTCGTTCTGGTAATTTTTAGCGGCATTGATACCGCCTTGCGCTGCAATAGAGTGCGCGCGGCGGGGGCTGTCGTGGAACGTGAAACATTTCACGTTATAACCCAATTCACCCAATGATGCTGCGGCAGAAGCGCCTGCCAAACCGGAACCGATGATAATAATATCGATCCGGCGTTTGTTATTGGGCGCTACAAGGGGCACATGGCCTTTGTATGACTCCCACTTTTCGGTGATATTGCCGGTAGGGATTTTGGAATCGAGCGCAGTTGCCATATATTTAATTCAATAATTGTTGTAATGAAAAAAGGAACGGGTCCTGAATTTATTCGTTGAAAATCAGTGTTTTATGCAGGATTTTACTCAGTTTGCAAAGTAAATCCATATCGGGATAATGGCAAATCCTGCCGAAATGCCAACTGCATATATGTAACCGATCGCTTTGATCAGCGGTGTGTAGCGGGGGTGATTGATGCCCAGGGTCTGGAATGAAGACCAGAAGCCGTGCCACAGGTGCAAACCGACCACAACCATACAAATGACGTAGAACAACACATACAGCGGGTTGTGGAACGCTTCAATCACCGGAAGATACAGGTTCTGCACCGGATGCGTGTAGGCTTCCACTTCAGCAGGGGGCAATACACCCATTTTCATCTGGAGCCAGAACTGCCAAAGGTGCAGGATCAGAAATACAAAAATCACGATCCCGAACCAGGCCATGTTGCGGGCACTGCGCTCTTCGGGGCGGGTATGGGAAACGGCATAACGCGCATTGCCCCTCGCAGTTTTGTTGTTGCGCCACAACCGAATACCCTGGAATGCATGCCATAGAATAAATGCATACAAACTGTAGGAGATTATCTTGATCAGCGGATTGTGCGTCATGAAAAACGCATAGGTATTGAAGGCTTCTCCACCATCGTCTTTCAATAACTGTAAATTACCGATTAAGTGAACGACCAGAAAGAGCATCAGAAATATGCCGGTCAGGGACATGATGACCTTTTGACCAATGGAAGAGGAGAGAAATTTGGTAAACCAACTCATCGTATTAGTTGTGAATGATTCGTTCTTGTTTGTTTTGAAGATGCCTGGAAAGCACACTAATGGACATTTTTGTAGGCCGGAACGCTGTTCCGGCAATGCTTGGCTATCGTTCATGCCGGAACAGCGTTCCAGCATACCGGTTTTTCACCCAAGCCCAAAAAATGTCCAGTAGTGTGCCTGGAAAGGCATTTGCGCAAAGAAACAGAACAAAATGAAGAATTACACTGTCTTGTCGCTTTTTTTGCGGAACAAAACTACTTACACCCAGCGCAGTACCAAATGTTCTTTCGATAAAGATGTGAAAATGGGTTCTATTTAGAAGAGGTAAAAATTTGGGGGGGGATGAATGGCACACGGATTGGAGGGATCGGACACGGATTTTCGGGTTGTGGTGCAAAATACCAGATACCTGCATAAACCAAGGGAGCGTGTCATGCTGAACCATAGGTGAAGCATCCGAATAATTTTTAGTCTTCGGGCTATGTCCTCGGATGCTTCACCTACGGTTCAGCATGACACGCTCCCTTGGTGTTGGTGGTTATCAGTTATCAGGCTTGATGCTCAGGCATTTATTTCAAAAATCCGTGTCCGATCCGCCCAATCCGTGTTCCAAAAAAAATCCCGATTGCTCCAGCAGGAGCAATCGGGATATATCAAGCCAATATCTTGAATTTTAAAGGTGTAGCCGCGCTTTCCTTTCCAGCAAAAAATCCTTGGATTCTACGCGGTCAGGGTCGGGCACACAACAATCGACCGGGCAAACGGCAGCGCATTGCGGTTCTTCGTGAAATCCGACACATTCTGTACACTTGTCGGGCACGATGTAGTAAAAATCATTGGATACGGGGCTGTTCTTTTTGTCCACTGCCACAAGCGTTCCATCTTCCAGGCGGTATTCGCCTTTGACCGTATTTCCATCGGAAATCGCCCATTCCACACCGCCTTCATAAATAGCATTGTTGGGGCATTCCGGTTCGCAGGCTCCACAGTTTATACACTCATCGGTGATGATAATTGCCATAAAAGTAGTTATCCGTTATTAGTTATTGGTTATCAGTGTTGATAATCAAGCATTTGCAAAGAGTTTAGTCTAAACTAGTTTTGCACACTACTTAGCCTTTTTGGTTAATTCCGCAAAGGTACGGAGAGATAACGAAAAAGGTTGATAAAGGTTGATGAAGGTGGATAACCATTGTATCGAATGATCAACCCTCATCAACTCTCATCAACCCTTATAAACCATAAACCCTTTCCAACCCTTACTGTACCGCCCGAACAAAAGCGTCGATGTTTGCACTTTCCAATTGGCGTTCCAGAACATCCGCTTCCCGGCGGGTACTGAATCGGCCTACACAAACCGAGAAAAACGAAGAGTTGGGGAAACGCACGATTTCAGCCGCTTCGTAACCTGCTGCCTGCAGGGTGGCTACCTGGTTGTGTGCGCGGTTTTCCATCAGGAAAGATCCGGCAATCACATAATAGGAATCCCGTTCGGCATTGGTCACCGTCACCGGCCCGTGCGCAACTGGTTGTTTGCCTCCATTAGGCGCGTGCACATCCGGGTTGATCGGCTGAGGGCTATTCATCTGGCCATTTACATACACCATCGAGGCGCCTTGCATGCCGGTCAGGATGCGGACTTCGGTGCGCCGGTTGCGGGCATGCTCCTGGTCGGTGCAGTTAACACCATCCTGACAGATGTTGCGCGGTTCACTTTCACCGTAGCCCACAGGGCGCAGGCGGGTGCGGTCGACGCCCCGGCTTGCCAGGTATTCTACCACGCCGTTGGCGCGCCGCTGACTGAGTTGCTGGTTGTATTCGTCGTTGCCCCGGCAGTCCGTATGGCTGGCCAGTTCCACGGTTATGCTCGGTTGCTGTCGCATCAGCGAAATAACCAGGTCGAGGTCTTTGCGTGCATCGGGCCGCAGGGTAGCGTCATTAAAATTGTAGTAGATATTGGGCAAATCGACTACCGTGCCGGGTAGCAACGGGGCAACGGAGATGTTTTGCATCAGCGGCTGACCGGCAATAGCGCCGTGCGTATCCACTTCTGTGCTACCGATAATGCGCCCGCCCTGGTACAAATCCACTTTGTATTTTTTGTTTTTGTCCAGGTAGTAATCCACTGTGCCGTTGGCATCTGCCACTACCGTGTCCTGTTTGCCGGTTTCGTCGGTCAGTACAAATACGGCGCCTGCCAGTGGAGCATTGGTAACGTAGTTGAAAGCAGAAGCGGTCCATTGCACCTTGCCGGGAGCAGCCATCGAACTGCGCTCTAATTGAATAGCGAGTTCATTCCCCGGTTTTGAAATCGTCAGGCGGATTTGTTTGGTTTGGTATCCTTTTTTAGAGACGATAAACACATAGTTGCCTGGTTTTACCTCGGTTGCGAAACGTCCTTTTCCGTCGGTCACACCATTGATGCCTTTATCCGGCGCCATGGATTTAATCACATCCTGCCCATTGACATTCTGAATGGTGATCAGATTGCCCGATTCATCGCGGCCGATCACGTTGTTGGCATCGTAATTCAGCACTTGTGCATCGGCATCGCTGATCGCTGCGCCGGATGATTTATCTGTAACTACGATCTTGATATCGAGGTTGCGATCCGGAACGCGCAGGTTTTGCAGCAAATAATCGTCGAGGTTGCCGTTTTCAGTATGGAAACTGAAAATTTCGTCGCCGCCTTTGCCGCCGCTGCCGTTGGTGGAATAATAACCGTTGATCTTGTTCAGGTCGACGATCAACCCCAGGTCATCGCCACT
>JADLCC010000203.1 GCA_020847425.1 Saprospiraceae bacterium | reverse complement strand
TGAAGAAGAAGATGAAGTAGGATGGAACACGGATTGAATAGATGAGACACGGATTTTTAAATGTAGAAAGGGTGGTTTGCGACATCGCAAACCACCCTTTCTACATTTAAAAATCCGTGTCTCATCTATTCAATTCGTGTTCTATCCTACTTCATCTTCTTCTTCATCTTACTCGGAAACAAGCCCGACTGGCTCTTCTTACTCTTCTTGAACTCGCCTTTGCGATTGGTCTGGGGTTTCAGGCTTTCCGTGGCCGGGCAGCCGCTTTTTTTGCTGCAAGCGGGGGCAGTGATGGAAATGGCGAACAGGAGGAAGAGGAAAATGCCGAAACTGCGCATGTTGTGAGTAGTGAATTGTGAGTTGTGAATTGTGAGTGGGCAAATAACGTTGTTTTCATGGATTTCGTACTTGACTTGAAGGTGCGAAATGTTTTACTTGCCGCCGTACTCGGGTCTTAAGACCTATGGTATGCACATATTTCTTATTAACATCCAAATGTTTATGTATCCTCTTACCTATACCAAGCAAATGCTGAGTTGTCCTCCTGACGGGATCCGTCCACATCAAGTGCGCGTAGCATGAGCAATAGCATACAAAACACTCAAAAGGGCAAGTACTCGGAAAAAGCGCTCTTGATGTGGACGGATCCCGTCAGGAGGACAACTCAGCATTTGCTCGGATACTTGTGTTAGGTACTTGCTAATCAACTGTATTTTTGTGCATACCTTACCGTGCACGGCAGGAATTGACATGAAGGTGTCGAATATTTCATCATTTCCTTTGCACCACACCCGGCGCCGGGCAATGCTCCCATTTCGCCGGCTTCAATTCATGCACCTCCCCGCGTTTTCGTTTTCGTTTGGGCTGCACCAGACCTTCCCAGGACCGGCCGCAGGCATTTTGCAGCAGCGCCCCGTCCAGCCAGAGCCTGCCGCCCTTTTCTACCGTGATTTTTGCGGCGGCGGGCATTGACAAACGGCAGGCGATACGCAGCGAGCCGCCGGCCGCCACGGTCAGGTTGCCTTCCAGGTCGCGGGCACCGCTCCATACGACCGAATCGCGGATCACCACATCACGGCCTTCCCGGAGTTCGCACCAGGTCGGTACAAGGCAACGCCGCAAACGGCTTTTATCGGTGGACAACACCTGGTGAATCCGCCCGATCTGGCAGGGCGTCAGCGCGATCTGGTACGCGTTGTAGTCCATCATATTGTTCGTAGCCTGGTCGCGGCAGGGTGGTTGTTCGGTCCATTCCCAGCATTTATTGGGGTGTTTATCGGTATCCGGACAGCCGTCTTCCATCCAGGCGTGGCTGAGGGAGAGCAGGTGACCAACTTCGTGGTTGAGCAGGGCTTCGTGGCCGAACGCGTCTTTGCCCTGTTCGTACAAACCCGCCACTTTCAGGGCAGTCCCCAGCGCAATGCCCTGTAAATTAGCCTTGTACGTACGCGAACGGATGCTGTCGTCGGGGTGTACCTGGATAAAAATATTCACAATGGAATCCAGGCCAATGCCATATTTGTCCAAAACCTTGCGGTTGTAGTTGTTCTGGTTTTTGCCCACGTATACCAGGTAGTACAACGAGTCGTCGTAATGGAAATAAATACCGTCGTCGCCGGGTTGCGGCCACAGCACGTAGCGGTAATTTTTGGGCAGCACCGCCGTGCCTTCCGGCGAGCGCCAGTTGCGGATGTTGGTGTCGAGTTGGCGGTTGGCGCTCTCCAGCAGGCGTTTGCAATAGGCGCGCCCTGCTTCCGGCCGGAAATTGTGGCTGCTGTCGCGGCTGTTCATGATGTGGAAATTCACACGCAGCAGCCGCCCGGGCATATGATCCGGATGCAGGGTGTCCGGCAGGTAACTTTGCCAGTCGCCGCAGCGAAACCGACTTTCGGGAGATTCCGGAACCTGCCCGAACAGCCCGATACAGAACCAGCAGAGCAGCCCTGCAATCAGGCAGCATTTCTTTATCCCAAACATGGAACATCAATTAATTCCGGGAAACGGACCAGCCGTTCAAGGTTTATCCTTTCCATATGCGTCCATCCAGGCCAGCACGCCACCGGTCAGGTTGCGCACATTTGTAAAACCCTGGCTCGTCAGCATCGCTTGCGCCTGACCGGAGCGGGCGCCTGAACGGCAATGTACCACGATTTCATCGTCTTTATTGTCTTGAAGTTCTATTATCGTATTCACGATTCCTCCGAGCGGAAGCAGTCGTGCACCGAGGTTGAATTCTTCGTATTCATGAGGTTCGCGCACATCAATAAAGATAAATTGATCTCCTGCTTCGAGTTTTTGTCTGAGTTCCTGTACTGTGATATCCATGTGAGGTTGTGTTTTAATATATTGTGTTTTGGTGTTTTCGGGTTTTAGTGTTTTGGAGGTTGTAACGCCAGGCATTCATTTACATCAAAACCAGATTCGTCCCTTTTTTACTTATTCCTGTGCAATGCACCAACTAAAACACCAAAACCCGAAAATACCAAAACACTAGTCCGTGCAATTCTTCGGTTTTTCCTGGGTCAAAAACAAATCCACCTGTTCGCCTTTGCGCATCGTACCGTTGGCGTCGAACTTGGGCGTCTGGCGCCATACGTAGGCCGTTTCTTCGTCCGTCACGGTGGCATCTTTAAAAATAGTGCCGACGCTGAGGCCGCTGGCCTGGATCAAAAAACGCGCGGCATCGAGGCTCTGGCACAAACAATCGGGTATATTGACGGTGGTAGTCACTTCTTCGCTGACTACAAAATCGATGGTGCCGCCCATTTCGATGGAATACCCGTACCGGATTTTCTGCGTGATGGTATCGCCGCGGTAAATCACGGCCACAAT
>JADLCC010000202.1 GCA_020847425.1 Saprospiraceae bacterium | reverse complement strand
GTGCCGGGAAATATGGCACTCGATATGCAGGTGCTGGAACCTTCGGAGGGAGAAGTGCGGGATAGTTTGGTGTTTTACAATGGATTGGGGTAATTGGGTCTAGTAGGCGTAAGCACACTGCTGCCTGGAACCTTAAAAAAAGCCCGATTTTGTAGGGATGGTCACAAGGGCCGCCCCTACAAAATCGGGCTTTTTAGTTTGCAATTTACCAGGATTTTATGCCTCTGTTGTAGGGGCTCCCCTTGTGGTCGCCCACATTTCAAAGGTTCCAGGCGCAAGTGGGCGTAAGCGCCGCGCGTGGTGTTGAAAAAAACACCACGCGCAGACGTAAAGACACTTCCGCAGCGCTTTGGCGCGGACGACTCTGGAAAGCAGGAAAACCTGCGGAAGAGGAAAATATAAGCCAATCTGAAAATTTAACCTCATTCCTCATTCCTCATTCCTCATCCCTCATCCCTCATCCCTGTACTGACCTACTCCAGTCCTTTCGGTTTTTTCACCGTAAACACCCGCGACACATTAAAGCCGAAGCGGATACCGCTCAGCATACGGCCTTCATCGTTTTTGAAAAACCAGTCTTCCGGTGTTTCCGTGATAAAACCTTTGTAACTCATTGCATTGGTATTGGTAAAATGCAACTGGAACACGTGTCCGCCCGTCTCGATATCGAAACCGATGGAGAGCGAATTGGCGTAGGTGGTGCTGATCTGGCCTTCCGGCACATAGTAGTATTCCACGTTGAGGGCCACGCGTTTGGTCAGTTTGGTTCGGCCGCCGATACCTATGGCCAGTACGTCATTGTTTTCGTCACGGGTGGGTACCAGGTTGCGGTGTACCAGCGTAGGCATCAGTTGCAGGCTCAGGCCTTTGCTGAATTTGCGGGCCAGCAGCAACTGGTGCGTGTAATACAGGCGTGACGTAAATTTATTGTCGCGCTCAGCATCCGAAAATTTCAGGGTTTTAATCTGCCCGTCGATGAGGTACGACAAACTGATCGGCATGTTGCGTTTGCCAGTGCTTTGGCGCAGGATGCGGTATTTGGCAAAACCGTCGATGATTTTTTCGTTGCCGTTGCGGCCCACACCGATCATCAGGCGGTCGGTGATGCCGTAATCGAAGCCGATACGGATGGTGGCGGCATCGAGTCCGAACATATCGTACACGCCCTGCCGGACCGGACCGAAGCGGTGTGAAATTTTGAAATCGAGCACACCGGCAGCCGTGTTCTCAATGGAATGCCCGTTGATGATACGGTTGGTTTTAAAACTGGCGGTGGCGTAATCCGTGGTTTTTTCTTCGCCCAGCATGGAAAGCAGGTCTTCTTCCTGTGCGACAAGCCATTGGCTGCAAAGCAGCAGTGCAAATAATAAGAGGAAATGTCTTTTCATTGATCTTGTTTTTTTTGTTATTGGTTATTCGTTATTGGTTATTCGTGTAGTAATGCCTGGCATTTCTGAGAATAAATGCCAGGCATTACTACACGAATAACCAATAACGAATAACCAATAACGAATAACCAATAACGAATTAAGATTTCAGGGGTTGCAGCACAGCGCTCACCACTACCTTGATCTCTTTCGCAATATTATCTTTTACAAGAGAAGGGATGGTGATTTTATAATCTTCAGGTTTCACGACGAAGTTGGACAGCACTTCGACGCTGCCTTTCGACACTTTTACGGTGCCTTCCACGTTCACATCGCGCTCCACGCCGTGGATGGTCAGTTTGCCGCCGGCTTTGGCGGTGTATTTACCGTCCTGCGAGAAGTTGATTTCGCTGAGGTTGGTGATCTGTCCTTTGAATTGGGCGTTCGGGAAAGTGGACGATTCCAGGTAGTTTTCGTTGAAATGCTCCTGCATGAGGGCTTTTTCAAACAAAAAACCTTTAATCAACACTTTCCACTCCATTTTGCCGGTAGCGGCATCCAGTACGCAGGTGCCGCTTTTATTGAGGCCCTCGATTTTCTCCATCGGCGTATCGGAACTGAATTTGATTTTGGCGTCGCGGGTGAACAGTTTTTGCGCATAACCCGAATTGCCCAACAGGAACAAGGCGGCGAAAACAAAAATGAATTTTTGCATAGTGATTTTTTTTAATGGTTGAGAAGTGGTGGTTGTTGAGAGGTTGAAGTTGTTGAGATTACTGAGTGGATTGGGTAGGCGCCCTCAACAATCTCAACACTCAACCTCTCAACAATACTCATTTTTTCGCTTCCACACATTCCACGAAAATAACATCCAGGTTCAGTCCGGTGCATTTGCCTTTAAAAGTGACCTGTTCGCCGGCCTGAAAATCGGTGCGGGCGTGGCTGGCAAAGGGGCTGAGTTCGCAGGCTACGACACCCATATCGCTGCCGGCTTCGAGGCTGACTTTAACGGCGCCGTCGCCATCTTTTGCGGCTTCCTTCACCTTGCCAGTGATAGCGACCACTTTGTCGAGGTATTTGGCATTGGCTGCATTTTCGTCTGTGTTGTATTCGTTGTACAGTGCTACTGCGTCGATGGCAATATCGGCTTTTGCCGCGCCGATATCCTGGTGCGGTTTATTCCAGAGCGTATATCCGACAGCGCCTCCGATGACGACGACAGCGAGCAGGATGTAGAGAAGTCTTTTGCTTTTCATCTTGTTTGATTTATGTTATGACGAAATCAATTGGTTGGTTGAAGTGTACTTATTCTTCATGTAAGGGATCTGGCTTAAAATCAGTTGGTGCAATTGTGTGCAAATGCTTGATTATCAGCCCGGATAACTAATAACCGATAACCACAATTCACCCTTTAATTATTCGGCGCGCCTGCCCTGATCCAGGCCAGTATTTTCTGGCGGTCGCAGTCGGGCAGTAAACCTCCTTCGCTCAAGGGCGGCATCGGGTTGGCAATATTATTGGTACGTTCTCCTATTTTGCCCGAAGCGGCGTAGGATTTTGTAGCGTCATAACCTTCCAGTACATAGCCGGAAAACAGCGGTTCCGTTTCTACATGGCATTTGTAACAGTGGTCTTGCAGCAAAGGCAAAATGAAACCGCTGTAACTGACACTGGCTGTATCGCAGGTTTCGACGGGGCCGTAGAGGTCTTCTTCGTTGTCGTAATAACAGCCGGATGGGACGGCCAGCAGCATGGCGACGAATGCCATGCCGAGGTAAAAAAATGTTCTTTTCATGTGTTTAATGATCAAATAAAACTATTGTGAACGGCATCGTTGCCCAATCAAAGGTAGCAGCAGACGATATATTTTATTGGTTTATTGTTGTCCGGGATGCCAAGACTGGCAAAACTTGCCCTTTGCCTTCTGCTCTTTGCCCGTTCAATTATTCGGCGCTCCCGCATCAATCCATGCCTTCAATTTCGACGTCGTGCAATCATCCAGTTTTTGCCCGCCTTTCGGCATCCAGTTAGAACTGCGTGTAACAACATCATAAAGTTTGCCATTATTTGCCACCGCTTTAATATCCGTATAATTTGTCAGTGAAATGCCGCCTTGCGGACTGCTTCCGCTGTGGCAGCCCTGGCACCGCGCCTGAACAAGCGGCTGCACAAAACTGCTGAACTTCGCATTTGTCGTATCACATTGGCCTGCATTTTCATTACAAGCGTTGTTTCTGGCGCCCTGCTGTACCCAGCGATTGATCAGATTGATCTGTTCTTGTGGCAAGGGTGGTTTGCCAAAAGGCATCCGATCTTCCAGGTCGTCTTCAACCAAAACCCTTGTTAAATGATTTTCCCCAAGATCCGGCGAGTTTACATCCTCGACGCTGAGCATCAAATTTTGATATGAAGTGAGAACAACGCCATCTTCGCGGTCTTGATCGTTGTGGCATCCCGACTGTGTACAGTTGGAGATCAGGATTGGAAGGATCTGGTTACTGAAATAAACGCTGTCGGGGTCGCATAAAACGCCGTTTCCGCCGGTGTTGCCGCCACCGTTTCCGCCACCATTGCCGCCCGTACCCGTGGTATCTGTAGGATCGGGTTCAACATTAAATATCGAATCGTGTTTGCATGATGGAAAAAGTACTGCCACAAAAAAAATGCAGCACAAAATTGGAAAAACAACTGCTCGCATGTGCATAAATATTTTCGAATATGAACGCACAAAGATTGTTCAAGCAACATATCTGAATCAAAACATCTGACTGAACCCGTAAAATAAGTGTCTGAACATGGAAAACAAAGGTTGGCGGGCCTGGCTTCGCCGTATTGGGGTATGGGGATTTTTATTTTTTCTAGCCAAAGGATTGGTCTGGCTGGCTATTTTTTTCGGCGCGTTTAAAACCTGCGCCTAGAAAATAATTTAACGGATCAGGGTTGGGGTGTATGAACTCCTTTCCAAAACAAAAAGTTTTTACTAATTTCGCGCCTTCAAACGAATTGCATGGCAAAGGCAAAAAATCAGAGTACGGTTGACGACAAACTACTGCATGCAACCGGCAACGGATCGGAGAATGGCAACGGCCTTTCCGCCGACGAGGCAGATTACGATCTGGTGGATCCCTCACACATCAGCATAAAGGGCGCCCGCACCAATAACCTGCGCAACGTCGACCTGCGTATACCCAAAAACAAACTGGTCGTGGTCACGGGCGTTTCCGGTTCGGGCAAGTCCAGCATTACCATGGACACCCTGTATGCCGAAGGGCAGCGCCGCTATGTGGAGAGCCTCTCCAGTTACGCCCGGCAGTTCCTGGGGCGTATGAAAAAACCCGATGTCGACTATATCCGGGGCATTTGTCCGGCTATTGCCATCGAACAGCGGGTCACCACCGGCAACACCCGCTCCACGGTGGGC
>JADLCC010000201.1 GCA_020847425.1 Saprospiraceae bacterium | reverse complement strand
CTCCTCAAAAAACAACATTTCGTCATCGTAAGACACGCCGCCGGTTTTTTCTTCCAGCAGTTGATCTTTTCTGAAATGCGCATTGCCGAGCGGAAGAGAGACTTCAAAGCGCGAACCCTTGCCGCGTTCACTCCAGATTTCAATATTGCCGCTGTGCAGCCCGACCAATTCCTTGGAAAGGGAAAGACCCAGTCCGGTACCTTTGGTTTTGTGCGTAGTGCCCTGGTAAAATCGCTCGAAAGCATGTTCGACATGTTCTTTGGACATACCTCTACCGTTGTCCTCCACTTTCACAATTGCTTTACCGGCTATTTGGTCGACAATGACTGCAACCTGGATTTTACCCATCCCATCGGACTTTGTGAATTTAAAGGCATTGGATAATAGGTTGAACAAAACTTTATCCAGCATATTTACATCGAACCAAACAGGTAGCGTTTTTTCAACTGAAAAAAAGCCGAGTTCGATGTTTTGTTTCCGGGACATTTTCTGGTAGGCCTCCACGATTTCTTTTGTAAAAGCCACGAGGTCGTTTTCACTCGCACGTACTGCCATTTTTCCACTTTCTATTTTCCGGAAATCCATCAACTGGTTGACCAGGCGCAACAAACGGAGCGCATTTTTTCGCACCATTCCAAGGTCCTGCTTCGCATCTTTCCCACTTGCTCCGGTATCGAGCAGGCCTTCGATATATCCCAAAATAAGGGTCAATGGGGTTCGGAATTCATGGGAAATATTGGTAAAGAAGTCGACTTTGGCCTGCGTGGCACGGCTGAGTTCGTCCGACATCTGCACTATTTGTTGTTCGTGCTCCAGCGCCTCCCGGGTTTTGATTTCGAGATTTTTGTTTATTTCTTCTTTTGCGCGAAGCGATTTGAGCAAAATACCACCCAGAACAATCGCCAGTAATAGGCTGAAAACCAGGATAAAAATGTACAAGCGCTGGTTCCGGTAAATAACGTTCAGGTCTTTTACCGCTTTTAACTGGTCGTCAATATTACGCTGCAAACTTTCCACCTTCTTCATCTGCAAATGGAGGATGCGCGCGTTGTCCTCATTGATGACAATGGTTTGTAACGCATTTTTTTTGTCGTACGGCAGGTTATTCAAAACAGAGAGCGCCAATCGAATGGCTTCCGCGCCGCCGGTAGGATACAACAATGAAGCATCCAGTACTCCGTCTTCTACCGCTTGTATGCCCTGCCCGGTCCCGGGTATACCATCAATACCAACAAAAAAGAGATTGCCGGCGCGGCCCAGTAAACCGGCCTCTTTCCAGGCGGTTTCGGCAAGCAGGTCGGTATGGCCAAAAATGACGTTCGCTTCCGGGTGATCTTTTATCTGTTGGATCAGACTATCTATATCATTTTCAACTGCTCCTTCCACTTCCACAACGCCTACTATTTCCATGTCAGGGAAATTTTGAATACCATCCCGAAAGCCGCGGTCGCGCTCAATAGCCGGCGAAATGGTCATCCACATCTGTAGTTCAATAATTTTAGCCTTGCCATTCAATTTATTGGCAATATATCGGGCAGCAGTATGACCTATTTCATAGTTATCGCCGCCGATATAAGCCGTGTATTGTTCCGAACCTGTTTTCCGGTCAATCAAAATAACCGGAATGCCCATTTTATACACCTCTTCCACGACAGCAGTGAGGGGTTGCGATTCATTCGGAGCAACGATCAACAGGTCGATCCCGGATGCGGCCAATTCCCGGATTTGCTTGATCTGCTTTTCACTGTTTCCATCCGCAACTTTCATTTGAAAATCAAGCTCAGGATGAAAAGCCAGCTCGCGCGACATTTCCCCGTTCATCACATCCCGCCATGCATCATCGCAACATTGGGAAAAGCCGATGCGATATTTTTTATTGGGCTGTTCTCTACCGGTACAGCCAGACAAAATAAAAAGGGGAATTAGAAAAAGAAACAGGCCTTTGTTTAACATTTCGCAAGTTCAAGAAAAGGAAATACTTATTCCAGATCGGCACAAAGGTATCTAATGGACGTATGAAAAAAAGCCGTGCTCTGCGAAGAATCAATGTGCCGCCTTGAATTAAATCGTTTTCAGAAACACTAATATCGGTATTTGTAAATTTTAACATATTCCGATATTAAGAAAAAATTCATACCTTTGGGGCAAGCAGGCGTGCAAAATCAGTTTAGACTAATCCTGTGCAAACGCCTGATTATCAACACGAATAACCAGTAACTAATAACAGATAACAACTCATGAAGTGGACAACATACCCTTATGATTTCAAAGGCCTGGACAAAATCCTTGCACGGGTACAAGATAAAAAGGACCGGTTGGATATGCTGCGCCCCTTGCCCGAGCCCATTCTTCGCAACCTGCGAGACAGCCTTTCTCTCGAATGGACTTACCACTCCAACAGCATCGAGGGCAATACCCTTTCACTGATAGAAACCAAGCTCGTGGTGGAGGATGGTATGACAATCCAGGGCAAATCCTTGCGGGAGCACTTCGAGGCCCTGAACCACCAGGAGGCGGTGGAATGGATCGAGGGCCTGGTGTCGACGAATGAGCCGTTGCGCAAAGTGGATGTACGTACTTTGCAAAGCATCGTGCTACAAAAGATCGAAAAATCGTTTGCAGGGGTTTACCGGACGGGCAGCGTGCGCATTTCCGGGGCCAACTTTGTGCCACCGGATGCACTCCTGATCGAGGAGTTTATGGACGAGTTGATCAGTTGGTTCAATGTTGCCGGGGAACTGCCACCGCTGGTAAAGGCTGCCATTTTTCACCATCGGTTTGTGTGGATACACCCGTTTTTCGACGGCAATGGCCGTACCGTGCGCCTGCTGATGAACCTCTTCCTGATGCGGCAGGGTTACCCGCCCGCCATTATCTTGCAACAGGACCGGCGCAAATACTACGAGGCGCTCAACCGCGCCAATAAAGGCAACTACGGCAAATTGCTGCTGCTTGTGCTCCAGGCAGCCGAACGCACGCTGGATATCTACCTCGGCAGTGTGACTTCCCATACTTACGCCGAGTATAAGCCCATCGTGGACATTGTTAAAGAAGCGGACATTCCTTACAGCCAGGAATATGTGAGCCTTTTGGCCCGACAGGGCAAGATTGCCGCCCTCAAGGAAGGCCGTGACTGGCTCACCACGAAGGCCGCTGTGGAGGCGTACCGGCTTGGGCGCGACCGAAAACGGTAGGGAAACATGAGTCATCCCGAATTTTGTAATGATGCTATTGGCCTATATTTTCACTTCATCAAGGGTAATGTGAGCCGCCTGGGCCGTCGTTGTGCGTCCCCGCCAACGACAATTAAGCACCCAAGCCAGGCAAATTGATCCTTTATTT
>JADLCC010000200.1 GCA_020847425.1 Saprospiraceae bacterium | reverse complement strand
CGTGAGTCGTGAGTGGCATCCCGTTAGAAGTATGTTGAGTTCTTTCATCTAACGGCATGCCACTCACGATTCACGACTCACGATTCACGTCTCACGATTCACTGTCTATTGCCATAAATCCTTCAGCAATTTCATTGAGGAATAGCACCCTCATCCATATAAAACAGTTCCCACTGGT
This sequence comes from Saprospiraceae bacterium, assembly GCA_020847425.1. Classification (GTDB taxonomy): domain Bacteria; phylum Bacteroidota; class Bacteroidia; order Chitinophagales; family Saprospiraceae; genus M3007. The sequence goes on along the minus strand of JADLCC010000200.1, from coordinate 6,318 downwards.
GCCCGTCGAGGTCGGCGTAGCTGTGCTGGTACATCCAGCCGTGGTCCTGGACACCAGCATAAATCGAACCGCCTGCCTCGACGGCTTTGCGCACTATTTCATCCACTTTTTCCCGGTTTTCGACATTCAGCGCGATCAGCACTTCTGTGGTTTTGGTAGCGTCGGCTATATCTTTTTTGGTAAATTGCTGGAATTTGGCATGCGTGAGCAGCATGACATAAATGGTGTCCGATATTACCATGCAGGTGGCTGTTTCGTCGGTAAACTGCGGATTGAAACGATAACCCAGGTGGGTAAAGAAGTCTATGGATTTTTGGAGGTCCCGCACGGGAAGGTTGACAAAAATTTTTGTTGTCATGCCATTATGGTTTTATCTATTTGAAAATCACGTGTTTATCGGGAAACTGTGCGCTTATGTATGATCAAAGAAATGGGCAACCCTACACACAACATTAAAATAATGATGCTAATGAGGCTTCCTTCCAACTGAAAAGTGGGCATATTGTGAAAGGCTAGCGGCAATACGGTCAGGTTCATAACGATCCAGACCAGCACTCCGTACAACAAACCGGCCGGTACTTTTTGTTTGCTCAAAAAAGCAATATGCGGGAAAGCCAGCGCATAGACGGCAGCAAAAGAAAAAGCGATGAGGAAGTGGAATATAAGTCCGTAAAATGCCATTGTTGCACCGCCTGCAAAAGCCGCTTTTCCAAAAACGCCACTGGCGATGAATTGGAGGATAAGCGTAGGTGTCGTGGCTTGCTTAATGATGGCGTACACCAGAATTGCGGCCAGAATATCCATGGCGCCTGCAACAATTCCTGCCAGTACTATTGTTTTAAAAGAGGGCTGTTGAACGATCTGCATGAATAAAGTATGGTGTTTTCATTTTGATAAATTGATAAGACAAAAGTAGGGTATGGGTAGCCGCCGCGTGTGTGGTTAATCCGACAAACAAGTAGGGTATTTACGACATATTTTGTTTTATCTATAAGGAAAAGCACTACTATCGTGCAAATTGGATGAATTTCCACAAGCGAAGGGGGGTAAATGCGCCATATTTTGTTTTAATTGACTCGGATTGGGTTAAACAACAAATGCCCAAAAGTCGGCCCCCTCTCACGTCTCACCTCTCACGTCTCACCTCTATTTCAAACTCCGCTCCAGGCCGAAAATCCGCCATCCACTGGAATAATTGTCCCTGTCACAAATTTTGAAGCATCCGAGCACAGCCAGATACAGGTGCCAATGAGTTCGTCGGGTTCGCCGAAGCGGCTGGTTGGTGTTTTGCGGATCACCGATGCGCCGCGTTCCGTGTATCCGCCGTCAGGCGTGGTGAGCAGGGCGCGGTTTTGGTCGGTCACAAAAAAGCCCGGCGCAATGGCATTGACCCGGATGCCTTCGCCAAATTTCAGGGCCGCCTCCACCGCCAGCCACTGGGTAAAAAGGTCTACTGCCGCTTTTGCCGTCGAATAACCCGGCACACGGGTGACGGCCTGCGAGGCGGTCATGGAAGAAATGTTGATGATCGAGCCCTTTTTCTGCCGCGCCATCAGTCGCCCGAACACCATGGTAGGCAGTACCGTACCATCCAGGTTGAGTTCGAAAACCTTTTTATAATTGGCAAAAGGGTGGTTGTCGAAGAAGTTTTCTCCCGGCGGAATGGCCGCTCCGGGTATGTTTCCGCCGGCGCCATTGATCAGGATATCGAGCCGGCCCCAGGTGGCCTGCACTTCCTGCGCTGCGGCTTCGAGGGCCTGTTCGTCGAGCACGTCAGCCACCAGGCCGATGGCTTCGCCGCCCGCAGCCTGGATATCGGCGACCATCTTTTTGTTTTTTTCGGGATTGCGGCCCAGGATGCCCACGCGGGCGCCACGGGTGGCGAGTGCTTTGGCCATTGCGCCGCAAAGAATGCCCGAGCCGCCGGTGATAACGGCGACTTTGCCGGAAACGTTGAAAAGTGGATCCATGGATAGAGGAGAGAAGTGAGAGGTGAGAAGTGAGAGAAGTGAGAGTGGATTAAAATTTATAAAAATCCGCTTTAATTTGAACAGTTTGTATACGTTTACCATGGTTTATTTCACAACCGGAACAACACACATGGTCAGCATTCTTCCAGCAAGGATATTGGCTTTTTGTTATTCAGGGGTAGAATGAAGCATGTATTTCTCCAGAATGCAGGTTTCAACTTGCCTGAACAGGTGCCCGGGCAATCACCTTCAACCGCTCAACAAAACATGACCAACTATCGCTGGCGCGTCGTCGCTCTGGTTTTTTTCGCCACTACCATCAACTACATCGACCGGCAGGTGATCGGGCTGCTCAAGCCCGTGCTGGAAAAGGAATTTAACTGGACGGAATCGGACTATGGCCGGATCGTCATGGCCTTTACCTCCTGTTATGCATTGGGGTTGTTGCTGTTCGGGCGGTTTATCGATAAGATCGGGGAAAAACGCGGCTATGCCATTTCGATTGTAGCCTGGAGCGTGGCAGCCGTAGCGCATGCCGCAGCGTTCAGCACGGCGGGGTTTATAGCGGTCCGGGCAGCACTGGGGCTGGGTGAAGCGGGCAATTTTCCGGCAGCCATCAAAACCGTCGCCGAATGGTTTCCCCAAAAAGAACGCGCCTTCGCCAACGGCTTATTCAACGCCGGCACGAACATCGGCGCCGTGCTGGCCCCGCTGGCCGTACCCCTGATCCTGGGCGTCTGGGGCTGGAGAGGAGCATTTGTCATCACTGGAGCAATCGGGTTTATCTGGTTGATTTTCTGGCAGTTATTGTACAATTCACCTGAAAAAACGCCCGGTATCAACGCTGCCGAACTGGCCTATATCCGCAGCGACGCCGAGGAACCGGCAACCGACGAAAAGCCCGTTCGCTGGGCACAACTGTTTCGCCTCCGGCAGACCTGGGCTTACGTTTTTGGGAAATTACTGACCGATCCGATCTGGTGGTTTTTCCTGTTCTGGCTGCCCTCGTATTTCGCCAGCACCTTCCAACTGGACTTAAAAAAGCCCAGTCTGGCACTGGCGCTGGTGTATACCGCTACCACGGTTGGCAGCATCGGCGGCGGTTACTTGTCGGGCTGGCTGATTAAAAAAGGATGGCCGGTTTTTCGCGCGCGCAAGACGGTGTTGTTTATTTTTGCATTGTGCGTCGTACCGATCATAGCAGCCAGGTACACGACAAACATCTGGCAGGCCGTGGCGCTGATCAGCCTGGCCATGGCGGCGCACCAGGCCTGGAGCGCTAATATGTACGCCACAATTTCGGATATGTTTCCCCGAAAAGCCATTAGTTCGGTCGCGGGTATCGGTGGTATGGCAGGCTCGGTCGGTGGCATTTTATTTCCCCTGCTGGTCGGCTACTTGCTCGATTTGTATAAAACGGCAGGCAACATCACGGCAGGATACAACCTGTTGTTCATTGTTTCCGGATGCGCTTATCTGCTTGCCTGGGGTGTTATGCATTTGCTGGCGCCGAGGATGGAGAGATGCCAGATGTAAGAGGTGAGAAGCGAGAAGTGAGATGTGAGAGCATCCCTTTTGGCTGCTCTGATGGTTTGGGTTTGGTTTTTCAGGCCTGTAATTTTAGAGGATTACTGCTTATTATTTTTTAAATGACTATCCCCGTATAGTACAGTATCTTGATTGAAGTTGGTCTCTATGGCCGCGTAGCGGCAAAGCGTTGGTAGTAACAAATGCCGCCCTGTCGACAAGGTACGTAGCACCGTAACATGGGCCTGAGTGTTACGGTGCTACGCACCTTCGTACATTGCTCTTTGTTGTTTTCTACCGATGTTATGCCGCTACGCGGCTCGAGTGCCCAGGTAAATAAGTCACTTTACAACAAGCGGATAGTCAGGTTTTTTTATATTTTAAATCAATTTATTTTCAACCAACTCACTGATTTTTAAACAATTACCCCCAAATAACAAGCCTGAATAGCCTCATTACCCACACTCCCAAGAGCAAAGCACCCTCTCACCTCTCACCCTCTCACTTCTCACTTCTAAAAAAATGCGTCTCCACGTTTACCAATCCCTCGAACGATCCGGCTTTATGCCCTTGTTTTACCATCCCGATCCCGAAACGGCTTTTGAGGTAGTAGCGGCCTGTGCCCGGGGTGGCGCGCGGGTGGTCGAATTTACCAACCGCGGGCACTTTGCCCATGAGGTTTTTGCCGAGTTGAGGAAACGTGTTCGCCGCGAGTTTCCCGACCTGCTGCTCGGTATCGGTTCCATTCAGGATGCGGGTACCACGGCCCTGTACCTGCAAATGGGCGCCGATTTTGTGATTACCCCGCTGCTCCGGGAAGATGTTATTCTGACCTGCCATCGCCGGAAAGTGGCCGTTATTCCGGGTGTATCCACACCGTCCGAGATCGGTCGCGCGGAAGAACTGGGTGTTGAAATTGTAAAAATCGCGCCCGGTGAGGTGCTGGGGCCAGCCTTTCTGAAAGCCCACCTCGCGCCCTGTCCCTGGACCAAAACGATGATTTCCGGCGGCGTTTCGCCCGATGAGGCCAACCTGCGGGGCTGGTTTGAGGCCGGGGCTACCTGTGTGGGTATGGGCTCCAAACTGATTTCCAGAGAGGTGCTGGAACAAAAAGACTGGAAAGGGCTGGAAGGGACGGTGGTTGAGGTTGTTGAGCGGTTGAGGTTGTTGAGAACATCCCGCCTGGTATTTTAGCGAAAGGAAAATGGGTGTTTCGGGCTGTTGCAAGTGAACATTTTGTGTATCCCTCAAAGCACCTGAACGGGTTTGAAAATGATATCTCATGTCGGAAAAACACTGCAAAAATTGTGAACATCCGTTGCAGCCGCAGGACAATTACTGTCCGAATTGCGGCCAAAGCGCCAACACTAAACGCCTGAAAATCAAACAGGTAAAAAAAGACGTGTTGAAAAAATTCCTTCACGCTGACTCCGGCATTTTGCACCTCACCAGGGCTTTGGCCGTTCGGCCCGGACTGGCTATCGGGGAATACATTGCCGGCAAACGCAAGGAATACTATGAACCGCTCAAGTGCCTGACGTTCACCGTCGGTATTTCGGTGCTGCTCACTTCTTATTTCGACCTGATGTCAGTCGATCAGGAAAACACCAATCCGGTTTCTGCCTTTGTTTCCGAACACATCGACCTGGTTTTTCTGTTTAGCGTACCAATTGCTGCTGCGTTCAGTTGGTTGCTTTTCCTGCGGAAAGGGTTCAATTACGCTGAACACCTGGCATTGCATGCATTCCTCGGCGGCTTCCGAACGGTCTTTTTTCTGCTGGTGTTTACCCCGCTCGTGGTGTTTTACCGGGAGTTTTATTCCAAAATTCTTTTTGTCTATTTTGCCCTGTGGATCGCCTACATCGCCTGGGCCAATGTCCAGTTGATGGGTGGCCCGAAGTGGCTGACGATCCTTAAAACGATATTGATTATTTTGCTCACCCAGGTGGTCATCAGCATCGTGATTTTTGCGGTGGCCATTTTGTATTTCCGGCATTAGGCGGTTTACTCCAACCTGAATTGTACCTTAAAAGTGTCCGTTTTTGCTTCGCAGGCGTTCGGCGGCCCGTACGTTTTCAGGAACCTGTAGTATTTCAGCAGTTTTTGTGTGGCTTCCCGGTCGCATTCGGGGCTCAGGCTTTGCAGCACTTGCAGGTCGCTGACGGAACAATCCTGCTGTAACTGGTATTGAATCAGTACCTCGCCTTCCATGCCCGTTTTTCTTGCTTTTGGCGGGTAGTTTATTCCAATATGTATTTCGGGCGTCTGTTTTTGCCGGGTGGTGTGATCGTACTTTTCCAGCACTTGGCCATGCTCTTTGGACGTGAGCCAGAGCCCTGTTTTTTTATTTCTGTCGTAAACGCCTTTTGAATGCAGAACGCCCGGAGCGCTGTATTCGACCCATTCGCCGTGTTTTTTGCCGTTTTCATAGGCGCCACGCTGCCACACGTAATGTTCCAGGGAATCCGGAATGTTGCGTATCGTTTGATAGTGCTTTTTGGGTACCCTGAAATAGGCGACGTACGCGCCGTGCAGGATATTTTTATTCGACTTCAGGACGTAGTAACTTTTTGAAACCTGCTTGGAATTGGGGAATTGCTGCGTGAAATGTTTCGTTTCCTGGGCAGAAAGGGAGATTTGCAGCAGGAAGAGTAGGGTAGAGGCGAAAAAACGATGTGGCATCTGCAGGCAATATGTTGTGAAAACTATTTAGAATGCAGATGCAAGAAAATGACCTGGTGGTGGGAACACTAAAAACGTGAGTGGTGAATCGTGAATCGTGAGTGGCGTCCCGTTAGATGAAAGAACTCAACTTACTTCT
>JADLCC010000199.1 GCA_020847425.1 Saprospiraceae bacterium | reverse complement strand
GTGTTTTTGGTCGACGTCACAGTGTATGCTACGGTGTACGCTACGTTTGTCATCCTGACGGGACCCGTCCGCTCTACGGCGCGTACGTTACGGTCTACGCTACGGTCAACTCTACGTTTGTCATCCTGACGGGACCCGTCCGCTCTACGGCGCGTACAACTAGATTTTCCTTTGTAGAGTGGACGGGGCCCGTCAGGATGACAAACGTAGAGTTGACCGTTGGGTACACCGTAGCATACACCATAGAATTCCCCCATACACCGTATAATATCTAAAACAAATCCCGGCGTCAAACTCTTCGTACTTTTGATCCTGTGCGCGGCTATTTTGCCCTACGCACATACAATTCTTGTAGTAAAAAACACCAACCCACTTGCACCCGACTTCGGACTTTTACGACTTCGGACTGACGACTCACTCATGATCAAGCACATCCTATTCGACAACGACGGCACCATCGTCGATTCAGAAATAATTGCCGTACGCGCCACTTTGCAGTTGCTAAGGCCCTACGGTTTCGACATGAGCGAACAGGAATACAGCCGGCGTTTCCCGGGATTGCTGGAGCGCGACATCCTGGCCATTATTCACCGGGAGCACGGGGTGACGGTGGGCGAGGATTATTTCGAGCGCCTGCGGGAGCTGCACACCACGGGTTTCGAGAACGGACTACAGGTGATACCGGGCATGGAGGCTATTTTCCGGGGTGTGCGTGTGCCCAAGAGCATGGTGTCCAACGGCAGCATCCGGCACGTGTTGCGCTGCCTGGAGCAGGTAGGATTGCACGAGGCTTTGGATGGATTAATTTTTTCGGCGGAGCAGGTAGCGCGCCCTAAACCCCATCCGGACGTGTACAGTTTTGCCCTGGAGCAACTCGCCCTGCATCCTTCCGAAACGATAGCGGTGGAAGATAGTCCGACGGGTGTGGCGGCGGCCAAGGAAGCCGGACTGCGGGTGGTCGGGTTCCTCGGCGCCGCGCATATTTACGATGGACACGGCGAGCGATTGCTGCAGGCAGGGGCTGATATACTGGCGGCCGATGCGGCGGCTTTGCGGATTATCCTGGAAGAAATGAACGTGTTGTAACTGCTGCAAAACGCTTGCAAATGGTTGCGCTTTTTTTTTCGGCGTTCGGCGTTCGGCCAGCCGGATGCGTCCGGGTAAAACGGAAAGGCAGCAGGCCAGACTTCCAGCGAATTTTCGGTAAAACCTGATTTTTGACTTGCTGAAATTTTACATTTTTGAAATTTTTTTTTCGGGCTAAAATATCGCTTATAAGTAATGTTAGGAGGTTATCAGGTTGCCTTATTTCCGATATACAATATTGACAATCAATGAATTAATTCGACTTTTTTTTTACTTTCAAAATATGGGTTTTTCAACCGCCAGTATTGCCGTTTATGAAATGTAAAAAAAAAACAAAAAAAAAATACTTGCATGATTCCAAAAGTCGTCGTACCTATGTCCCAGTTTTCATTTGGTTTTTTGGGGTTTATTAGCCGTCGTGGTGCGTAAGTACTTCGGCGGCTTTTCTTTTGTACCTACTTCTGGCCCCCTTTTAACGTGCTTCTGACACCTTGAAAAAAGTATTACAATTTCTCTTGTTCCTCGGTATTGGGGTTGGCATTATGTACCTCGTTTTTTACAACCAGCGAACTGCCTTTCTGGAGCAGTGCCGCCTGGATGGGACGCCGGCCGATCAATGCAGCCTGACCGATAAATTACTCCACGATTTTTCAACAGTACACCTGGGTTGGATGCTGGCTGTTGTGGCTGCATTTACCCTGAGCAACGTCTTTCGGGCGCTGCGCTGGCAAATGCTGCTGGCGCCGATGGGCTACCGGGTGCGGTTCGACAACGCCCTGCTGACCATACTGCTGGGCTACTTTGCCAATCTCGGTTTTCCGCGCATGGGCGAGGTGGTCAGGGCCGGTTCGCTGGCCCGTTACGAACGCCTGCCGCTGGAAAAAGTGGTGGGCACCCTTGTGATGGACCGGCTGATGGATGTGGTTTGCCTGGCGCTGGTGATAGGGCTGGCTTTTCTGCTGGAAGGCGATACCCTGCTGCAATTTATCAGCCAGACCAGATCAGGCGCCGCAGTCGACGCACCGCCTTTGTGGCAGTCGCCCTGGGTGCTGATCATGCTGGCCTTGTTTGCGGCAGGAGCGCTGGTCGCTTTTTTTCTCCGGCAAAAACTGATGGAAGTGGCGCTGGTGCAAAAGATCATGGGCATGCTGCAGGGTTTCTGGGATGGACTGCGCAGCATACTGCAACTGAAAAAGCCCTGGTTGTTTCTGGCGTATTCCGTCGGGATCTGGCTGATGTTTTACCTGCAATGTGTATTCGGTCTGCTGTCGTTTCCGCCTACGGCACAATTGGGTGGCAGCGCGGCGCTGATGATTTTTGTATTCGGCACCCTGGGTTTTGTGATTCCTTCGCCCGGCGGCATGGGCACCTACCACGCGCTGTGTATTGCTGCGCTGGCGTTGTACGGCATTAGCGGCGGCGATGCGTTTTCATACGCCAACATCGCTTTTTTTGCGATTCAGATTTTTTATAACCTGATTGCGGGAAGTTTGGCTTTGTTGTTGTTGCCTGTGATTAATAAAGAAAAAAAGGTAACGGAGTAGCATGTGTTTATTCTTGACACCGCCAGCGTTAAGCACATATACCAAGCAGGTGTGTCATGCAGAGGCGTAGCCGAAGCATCTGGGGGCGTAGCCCGAAATAATAAATATGAAAGGCCTTCGGCCTCAGATGCTTCGGCTACGCCTCTGCATGACACAATAGTTTGGTATGGGTAATTAACGTTCATCGGTATCAGGATTTTTACCAAGCAACACTCTGCAATGCTATAAAAATTAATCCCCCTTCGGGAATGAACATATACTAACTGGTTAAGCAAAAAAATGACCCGATTCGAACGCACCGAACAGAAAATACAGTCCTGGGAGCAAATCCCGGCGACGCTGGCTGCCTGGCGCGCTGCGGGCGACCGCATTGTATTTACCAACGGCTGTTTCGATATTCTGCATTACGGGCATTTGCACTACCTCTCCGCCGCGCGCGACCTGGGCGAGCGCCTGGTGATCGGGCTCAACAGCGCGGCCTCCGTATCGCGCCTGAAAGGCCCCAAACGCCCCATCAACGACGAACTCACCCGCACACACCTGCTCGCCGCGCTCGAAGTTGTCGATGCCGTGGTGGTTTTTGAAGCGGATACGCCGCTCGAACTCATCGAACTTGTACAACCTGATATCCTGGTAAAAGGCGGCGACTGGCAGCCCGAACAGATCGTCGGTTCCGGCATCGTGCTGGCCAATGGCGGCCAGGTGCTGAGCCTGCCTTTTGTACAGGGGTATTCGACGACGAATATTGAGCAGAAAATTCTGAAAGGCGTTGTTTAGTGTTTAGTTTTTAGTGTTTAGGGCGCTTTACCCTTGGCAACCGTGAGTTACCAAGGGCGAAGCGCCCTAAACACTAAACCCTAAAAACTAAACACTAAAAACTAAACACTCTCCCTCACACATTCGCATGTCGTATCAGCCATTCCCTGATCGTTTGTAATACCAGTGGATTGAAGCCCGTGGTTTGTCCCTGTGCTGCCTGCTGGAAAGAAGTGGCGATGTGCATACCGTGGTCGCACTGGTCCAGTTCAACGAAACTGCCTTTGCCGGGATGTGCGCGGTTGACAACATCAGCGATCCACTGGTGTTCGCTGCGTGTGGAGACATAATCGGATTTGCCCCAGATGGCCAGCACCTGGCCGGAGTAATCGGACCAGAGCGCCGGCAAATTGACCCCGTACAGTTGCTGCCAGAACGGATTGTCGCGACCCATGCTGCCGACAATATTGGCGCATTGTGGTTTGAGCGCGGCAATCTGCTCCATGGGCAGGCCATCGGCGATATAGGGTAGCAAACATTCGCAGTGGAGTTTTACATAATTATCCGTCTCTGCCGGCGACATGCCATAAGCCTGTGCGATGGTGCGGCGGCTATTCACAAAATATTCCATAAAATTGGAACCGATCGTGCCGTAAGCAATGATGCCCCGCACCGGCGCATCCTGGGCGATGATGGGCGCAAATACGCCGCCCATGCTGTGGCCGATGATAAATATCCGGTCTGGGTCTACGCCTTCCATTTTGCGCAACTGCAACAGCGCCTGGCGGTACACATCCGCTTCCTCTTCAAAATCGACACTGCTGCAGGGGCCGCCCTGGCTGTCGCCCTGGCCGGGTTTGTCGACACGAAAAGTGACGAAACCGTTGCGGGTCAGGTTATTGAGCAGTTGTACTTCGACCGAACTGGTGTCGAGCGGCGTATCGAGCGAATAGCATCCCACACCCTGGATAAACAGAACGGCAGGCAGTTTGCCACTCTTTCTGGGGCGGGTACAGATGCTGCGCATCCGGTCGTCGTTGACTTTCACCGAGCCGTATTCGATGTCAAAATCGGGGTATTGTTCGCGCGGATAGGCTTTGGCCACGGCTTTTTCGCTGTGCAAAGTCCCCTGCCGCAGGTAAGTATAGGTAAACGACTGCCCCTCGCGCAGTTGTTTCAGGGCCTCCACTCCTTCGGCGGGGCTGTTGATTTCCCGGTCATTGAGGGTGAACCACACATCGCCGCGTTGTAGTCCGGCCGCTTCAGCAGTAGAGCCCGGAACAATATTGTTGAGCAGCACGCCTTTTGCAGCGGGCAGTTTCAGGATACGCGCACCTTCTTCGGTCAGGGTTTCCATTCGGACGCCGAAAAAAGCGCGGCGCGGGAGTTCCTGGGCGAAAATTTGGGCAGCGCAGGTGCACAGCAATGTAAATGCAAGGAGTTTTTTTGAAAAACGCATGGTGTGGAATTTTTTTGGTGTGTCGTGTTTGGTGTGTCGTGTTTGGTGGCGTAATACATGGGGATTGTTGTTGGCACCTAGCGAATGAGGTTTTACTAATTATGCACACAATCAACTGCCGTTCATTCGTTCGGCTTTTAGTGGTGGCATGGGTTTATGAATATTAAACAGTTCGTATTTCGGACGAAATACGAACTGTTTAATATTCATAAACCCATGCCACCACTAAGCAGGGCACAATCTCAATAAACGGTAGGGTTTTTAACCCCAGATGAGTTGCTAGAAGCATACAAACATGCCCCAATAACCCGGGTAAAATGCGTACTCCGCCAATTGGTTGGAAAAATTTTAGACTTACACCCTGCAAAAATGCTGTGAACAACCATTGATGTGGGGTTTGGTGTTTAGGGTTTAGTGGTTAGGG
>JADLCC010000198.1 GCA_020847425.1 Saprospiraceae bacterium | reverse complement strand
GGACTGAATATATTGCCTGAAGCAGTTTGGATGGGCCGGGAAGATTACCTGTTGTTGTACCGCAACGAAGCGGAAGTGCTGGCGCTCAAACCCGATTTTCGTGCGCTTGCCAAAGAACCGGTGCGCGGTTTTATCGCAACGGCGCCCGGTGAGCATTCCGATTTTGTATCGCGTTGTTTTTTCCCCGCAGCGGGTATCGATGAAGATCCGGTCACCGGATCGGCGCACACCACGCTCACGCCTTTTTGGGCGGAAAAAACCGGCAAAAATCAACTTTCCGCCATTCAGGTGTCCGAGCGGCGCGGGTACCTCCAGTGCAGTCTCGAGGGCGACCGGGTGCTGATTGCTGGTAAGGGTAGATTGTACCTGGAAGGGCAGTTTTGGGAGAAGTGAGAAGTGAGAGGGACCAGCCCTGGAATTTGCGGTTGCTAACGTAGTATAGATGCAACACACTTCCCTATGTTCGTTTACAGGGTTAGAGAAGTAGTTTGGTATAAATTCACAACCCTCCCAGCCATTAACCCATCAACCATAAACGGAAAAACCTGCCTGCTGCGTTACCTTCGTGTTTGTAACCGTACTTTTTAATGTTAACCAGACGACATGCGCAACAGCACCTTTCCCAAAATATTTTTTGTATCCGCCCTGTTTTTTCTCATAGGGCAATTGACCGCACAAAGCCCTGAATTCACCCGTGACGACACCTTGCGCGGTAGTATCACCCCTGAGCGCGCCTGGTGGGACCTGACTTTTTACGACCTGAAAGTAAAAGTGAATCCGGCCGACAAGAGTATCTCCGGCAGCAATACCATTTATTATAAAGTGCTGACAACGAGCAATGTATTGCAATTTGACTTGCAATCGCCGCTGCGCGTCGAGCGGGTGGAACAGGATGGCGAGGCCCTTGATGTGCGGCAAACGGACAAAAATGCCTGTTTTGTTACCCTGAAAAAAGAACAACCGGTCGGCTCCCGACAATCGCTCACTATCTGGTATTCCGGACAGCCCCGCGAGGCGGTTCACGCGCCCTGGGACGGCGGTTTTAGTTGGTCGCAGGACAGCAAAGGACAGCCTTTCGTGGCCACTTCCTGCCAGGGGCTGGGCGCCAGCGTGTGGTGGCCCTGCAAGGATCACATGTACGACGAGCCGGATTCCCAGGCCATTTCCATCACAGCGCCCAAGGGCCTGATGGATGTTTCTAACGGCCGTTTGCGCCGTACTACGGTAAATGCGGACGGTACTTCCACGTACGATTGGTTTGTATCCAAACCGATCAATAATTACGGCGTGAATGTGAACATTGCCAACTACGTCCATTTCGGCGAAACCTATGCCGGTGAAAAAGGCCCGCTGACACTCGATTATTACGTGTTGCCGCAAAACCTGGACAAAGCCAAAAGCCAGTTCAAACAGGTACCCATGATGCTCAAGGCCCTGGAACACTGGTTCGGACCGTATCCTTTTTACGAAGATGGTTACAAACTGGTGGAAGTGCCTTACCTCGGCATGGAACACCAGAGTTCGGTCACTTATGGAAACGGATACAGGAACGGTTACCTGGGTACCGATTTGTCTGGTACCGGTTGGGGCAAAAAATTCGATTTTATCATCATCCACGAGTCGGCCCATGAATGGTTCGCCAACAATATCACCTACAAGGATATTGCCGACATGTGGATACATGAAGGATTTGCCAATTACAGCGAAGGGCTTTACACGGAATACCACTACGGCAAAGCCGCCGGTGCTGCATACACCCGCGGCGTGCGCTCGAATATTGAAAACCGAAAACCGATCATCGGGCATTACGATGTCAATTCGGAAGGCTCGCTGGACATGTATTACAAAGGTGGCAACCTGCTGCACACCATCCGCCAGATCGTGAACGACGACGAAAAATGGCGCTCCATCCTACGTGGACTCGGCCGCGATTTTAACCACCAGGTGGTCACCACCGAACAGGTGGAAAACTACATCAGCAAGGGGGCGGGCAGAGACCTGCACAAGGTATTCGACCAGTACCTGCGCAACACCAATATCCCGGTGCTGCAATATCGCCTCAAAAAAGGCAAGGTGGAATACCGATGGAGCAACTGCGTGGACGGTTTCGATATGCCGGTACAGGTCACGCTGAAAGCAGATCAGTTCAGTATGATCTACCCGACGACGGAATGGAAAAGCAGCGCCTGCAAACTGGGTAAAAAAGGAAAGTTTGTGGTGAATGAGGACTTTTATGTGTTTTCGGAAATGGTGGGGAACGGGGGTTAAGTATATCGGAACGCTGTTCCTGGAATATGAATCATGCGAATCAGATCAGTTTTAACTCCTGATTCGCATGAATCATGTTGCATTCCTATTTCATGGCCGCCCGGGCCCGTTCCAGCGTATTTTTCGCAAAAGAATAGTTCGGGTTAATCTCCAAAGCCTTTGTGGCGTCGGCAATTGCCTTGTCGAACTGCCCCAGCGCGAGTTCAGCGTTAGCCCGGTTGTTGAGCGCCTGCAAGGAACTGGGGTTGACCTGTAGCGCTGTTGTAAAGTCCTCGACAGCCTTTTGAAAAGCCTGCGTTTTATAATACAAAAGCCCCCTGCCCATCAGCGGTTCCAGCATTTTTGGGTCCAGTTGGATCGACATGCCGTAATCGGCAATGGCTTTTTCCATGTCGCCCGCTTTGTCGTAAGCAAAACCCCGCTGGTAATACGCTTCCGGGTTGTTTTTTTCCAGTTCGATGCTTTTGCTCAGGTCCGGAATGGCTTCCGCAGTTCTATTGAGCGATAACAGGCATTTTCCCCGGTTGAGGAATAATTTGGGTGAAGAAAGGCCCGACTGGATCGCCATGTTAAAATCGTTGTAAGCGCCCTGTATGTTTTTCAGGTACAGATTGGCGCTCCCGCGGCCGCTGTAGGCTTCTATGATATTCGGATCGAGTGCCAGGGCTTCCGTGTAATGCGTGGCCGCATTTTGGAAGTCGTTCCTGATCAACTCGTTATAAGCCAGGTTGCACTGGCAGAGCGAAGATTCTGGCGTGTAATGCACACAGTTCTTAAAGAGGTTCAGGCCGTCTTTCCAAACCGATACCTGGTTCCAGGCCAGGAAACCCAATACGGAAGCCAGGGCAAAAGTGATCGCCGTTCGGCCTTTCGGCACAAATTTTTCCAGCAATAACCCTATCAACCAGAATATTCCGATACAGGATAAATAGGCGTACCGGTCCTGCCGCATTTCAAAAGTCCCCACCGTTCTGAATGGAAGCATGACCAGTAAAGGGATCAGGTAGAGCGCGATCCCGAACAGCACATCGCGGTTGTGGCGCGCTTTTTTCCAGATGAAGTACGCGATTCCAGCCAGGGCAAACGGGGCGGCATAATAATACCATTCCCACACGCCTGCGGTTTTGACAAAAGGATAAGAAACCGTAAAACCGAACGGAATCAGCATTTTAAACGGATAGAACAACAGGGTTTGGCACACCATAAAAAAGCGATCGGCAAATGAAAAAGCCGCTGAATTCAACGCAATATCATGCCCTTCCGCCTCTCGGGTAACAAAAGTGTAATAACCGAAAAAACATGCAATCAGGAAATACACCAGTTTACTTTTCCAATATTTCCCCAGCAGGTTTTTATAAAATAAATAGTCAGTAGCAACAATTAACACCGGCAGGGTTACGGCCGCAGATTTGGATAAAACGGCTGCCGTAAACAATCCGATCGACAAAAAGAGCCAGGGCATGGGGCTGTTTTCCGTTTTTTCGGTCTCCGCAAAAGACAGGTAAGCCCGGTAACTGCCCAGGTAAAATACAGCATAAAGTACAGTACTCAAAGCAGCCGACCAGCCCACCGCTTCCACCTGGATTGGGTGGGTGGCAAACAAAAGCGCAGCAAAAAAGGCGAGCCAGGCCCGCTTGCTTAATGTTTTTAAAATGCTGAAAACCAACACACTGCTGATGGCATGGGCGATCAATGCGAGCAGGTGATAACCAAAACCCTCTTGTCCCGAAATCAGGGAGCCCACCCAATAAGCAATCCAGGTGAGTGGCGCATACATGCCTAGGTTATGGCCGGTAAAAAATTTTCCGAGCGAGGGATTTTGCAAAGCGCGGTTGTACAGAATGGCTTTGTCGTCGTCGTAAAACACGAACCCGTTATCCAGCCACATGCCATACACCAGTAAAACGGCGCCCATTAAAAGGATTTCCGGCAGCCATTTCCGCTGAAAAAAATCTGTTGCCGGGGCTGAAGGCACTTCAGCGGGAGGCAGGATGATCGGTTTAGCGGTACTTTTTTTGGAAGGCTTTGCCATGGACGGGTTTGGTTTGTGTGCCCAAATGTAGGTATTCACACTGTTTAGGCTATACAAGAGAGGGTAGAAATGCTGGTTTTCTGGTATGAGTGAAAATCTGCGTGCTCATTATTGATTTGTTCGGGCACGGATTTTGGCAAGACGAATCAACCGCTCCAAAACGATATAATGGTCTAGTTCATCTTTTTCATATTTAGAAAGTGGGTTTTCTTTAGATCGTTCCATCAACAACTCTAACCGTTGCTGTGTATCGGCTGATGCCTTTAAATTCATCAACCTGACTGGGTCAATGACCGCTAACATAGCGGCAATTTCATCATAAGTATTATAAATTGTCATAATCTGTAATGATACAATTTTGGTATATTTCACTACAAAATTAAGCAAATAACGCGCTCAAAACATCAGGTACTTACTATAGTCTCCAGTCAATCTCTTCCTTTCCCTGTTTCTTTAATAACTCGTTCGTCGTCACAAAATGCCCGCAACCCTGAAACGCATTGCCTGCCAGCGGAGAAGGGTGGGCCGCTTCCAGTACGTAGTGTTTCGTCTGGTCGATCAGCGCTTTTTTCTGTCGGGCAAAATTGCCCCAAAGCAAAAAAATTACGCCTTCTTTCTGTTCGGAAATGCAGCGGATCACGGCATCGGTGAAGTTTTGCCAGCCGATTTTCTGGTGGGAAGCTGGGCTTTTCGCCTGCACGGTCAGCATGGCATTGAGCAGGAGCACGCCCTGTTGCGCCCAATGTGTGAGGTCGCCGTGGCCGGGCGGATCGATGCCCAGACTGGTTTTGATTTCTTTAAAAATATTGACCAGCGAAGGCGGCGTACGCACACCTTTGGGTACCGAAAAACTCAGTCCCATAGCCTCTCCGGGGTTGTGGTAGGGGTCCTGACCCAGAATGACGACCTTCACGGCATCGAAGGGCGTTTGCTGGAAAGCGTTGAAAATCAAGGGGCCTGGTGGGTAAATGGTTTTACCGGCCTGTTTTTCCTGCATCAAATAAGTTTTGATAGCGGCAAAATAAGGCTGCTCAAATTCGGCAGCCAGCACCTGTTTCCAACTGGCTTCGATCTGGACGTTTGCGGCGGAGGGAGTCTGTTCCATGTTTCCTGATTTGGTGCGCAAGATAACATGCCCGGAACTTTTTGTCACGCTCCCGCATTGGAGTGATCGAAAGTTCTTACTTTTGCGCCGTCGGTCCCATAGCTCAATGGATAGAGCACTTGCCTTCTAAGCAAGCGGTTACTGGTTCGACCCCAGTTGGGATCACTTGGTTGTGAAGGGATTGCATCTTTCTGATGCGATCCCTTTTTTTGTTTGGCGTAAATCAACACAGTGCTTTGCAGTACTGATGGACATTTGGTATCATTGTACTTCAAAAACCCTCCTTGCTATGTTACGCCGAATGTTCTCTCTTGCTGCTTTTTCCGCAGACTGGGCGGTGCTGTTGTTACGCCTCGTTTTTTGCGGACTGGTTTTGTATAACCATGCTTTTGTCAAACTGGCGCTTTTCAGGGATTCTCCCGAAAGTTTTCCCGACCCGCTCGGCTTCGGCGCCGCCAACTCTTTTTACCTGGTACTTTTTGCGGAAATGATCTGCGGCGCGCTGGTGCTGATCGGTTTGTTCACACGCTGGGCCCTGATACCGCTTATGATTACCATGTCGGTAGCCGTTTTGCGCATTCACTGGGAAAATGATATCACGGATAAGGAATTGCCGCTGTTGTACCTGGCGGTGTATGCGGCGATTTTTTTATTGGGGCCCGGGCGGTTTTCAATAGACGCGCGATTTAAATGATGAATGATGAATGATGAATGATGAATTTTTTTACCTGACAGGTGAAGTGAATTTAGTTTTTTATTATTTTAATACATTGATTTGCAACGAATTAGTGTTTGTTTCATCATTCATCATTCATCATTCATCATTCATCATTTTTCTTTGCGATCCATTCCGCTTTCCCGCTTAAAAATCACCTCCTGTATCGGCACCCCGGCAATTTTGCTTTCCAGCCAGGCAATAATATCGAGGTACATAAACGAGCGGCTTTCAAAAGGACTGTTCTGTAGTTTTTCCAGTTTCCCTTTCAGGATGACAAAAGCGGCGCGCACGCGGGTTGGACTGTCGAGTTGAAACACCTTGCGCAGGAAACGAAAGATCTCTTCCTCGACCACACTCAGCGTTTCCATTTGCGCCATAAAACGATACACCGATTTGATCAGGTGTTCGAGAATGCCGAAATTGCCCAACTCGTAGTGGGCGATAAGGTGCAGCAGTCGGGCGTAACATTGCAGGTCGCTGCGCAGGTTTACTTTCCAGTGTATGATCCGGTGCAGGTATTCTATGGCTTTTTCGGCATCGCCGGCGCCAAAATACAGACTGGCGATTTTGTAGTACAGCACCAGTGTCCGGTGGTGGTCGATCAGCAGTTGAAACTGGCTGAGTTTTTCCTCTATTTCAGGAACGAGGTACAGGCCGTCCGAAAAAGTACCTTTCAGGAAATGCCCGTTGATCCGCGCAATTGTCAGATAGACAAAGGTTTGTACACGCGTGTTGTCGTTGGAATTGGCTTCGTCGGTATTGGAAAACGCTTCGAACAAGCGCAGTGTCTCGTCGTATTTCGGGTGGTTGCGCAGCATAAAATGCGCCAGCAGGAGGTTGTGCAGCCCTTTGACGTAAAACAGCGTTTCCACCCGGCACATCTGTGGTTCGTCGCGGAACAGATCTACCCATTTTTGCGCATAGCGGTAATACATCAGGAAATCCTGCAGGATCAGTCCGTGCCAGCAATAGGCCTGGTACAGGTACAGGCGGCCGAAAAAGCCCTTGGTCAGGTGCGCGTCGGGCGGCAGGCGTGAGGCAAAAAACTCGCGGATGGCGACCGCGTCTTTGGCGTTGCGGGCATGGCCGACGTTGATGTACCAACTATAGAGTTGCAGCGAGAGGTTGGACAGGTTGCCGACGAGTGAAAGACGTTCGTTCAGTGCATTCACTTCCAAGGACAGCAGTTCTGCGCGGTTTTGGATGCTGCGGGTGATGTGCAATTGCTCGATTTTTTTTTCGAAAACCAGCGCCTGATGCCAGAAAGTGGTCTGGTGGTACATTTTTGCCGCTTCTTTGATGCGCTGCAACATCTTCAGGCTTTGTTGAAAAAGCCCTTTGTTGTACAGGATGCGCGCATATTCCATCTGCTCGTGGAGTTGGATTTCGATGTTCGTATCATCACGAAGGGTGCGCAGGCTTGCCAGGATCTGGCGGTATAAATTGGCCTTGAGGTTGGGAATCTGTACCTTTTTGAGGGTTTTAACTTTGCGCAGCAAGGCGTCCTCGTCGTACTCGTCCATTTTGTCAATGGCGTCGAACAGCAGCGTGATTTTCAGGTCCGCCGTACCCAGGTTGCGGTGTACGAACAGTTTGAAATTGCGCTTCTCCGCTTTTTCCAATGACTTGATCAACTGAAACAATTCGTCCGACGAGCGTTTGGCCATCGCGTTTTTTGTTGCAAATCTCTAAAAAAGAATGCTCAACCGATCAACTTATTCCGGAAAAGCAGGTTATGGTTGAAACTTTTCTCTACTTATGAAAAAAACATATTTGCGCCTGATCGCGCTTTTTTTACTGATCACCGGTGTGGTAACACTCACTTTAAGTGCTTACACCAATAAAATTATCGCCCGTCCTATGGAAAGTATTTCACCCGATTCTACCCGCACTTCCGTGTACAATTTTACGGTAAACAGCCTCGACGGCGCACCTGTTTCCCTGGAACAGTACCGCGGCAAGTTTATTGTCATACTGAATGTAGCCTCCGCGTGCGGGTACACGCCCCAGTATGCTGATTGGGAAAAATTTTACAATGCCAACAAGGAACACGTAGTGGTGCTGGGTTTTCCCTGCAACGACTTCGGCGGACAGGAACCTGGCTCAGCGGCTGAAATCGGTGCATTTTGCCAGAAAAACTACGGCGTAACCTTCCCGATGTTTGAAAAAGTGGCGGTGAAAGGCGAGGCGAAGGCTCCGTTGTACCAGTGGCTTACCGATCCGGCTCAAAACGGCTGGAACAGCCAGGAACCTTCCTGGAATTTCTGCAAATACCTGATCAACGACAAAGGCGAACTGACCCACTTTTTTGCTTCGAAGGTGAAGCCGGATAATGTGGAGTTTTTGAAGGCATTGGGACTTTAGAGTGTTTTGGTGTTTTAGGGTTTTGGTGTTTTAGGGGTGCTTCGCTCGAATTACCAACTTAATCCTGGGCGAAGCACCCCTAAAACACCAAAATACTAAAACACCAAAATACCCTTACACACTAAAAACGCTTTTCCGTTGCCTGTCGATCTCCGCTTTTTCCGCCTCTATCTGGGCTTCCGTGCGGTAAACACCGACTTCAGTATCGAATTTCACCTTGTTTTGCACGCTGTTGCGCAGCAGCGTTGTTTTTTCCAGGTTGGCCATTTCAAACACCTGTTCCTCCTGGTGCAGCACGAAGTCGTAGGGGCTGCGTTGCGAAATCAGTTTCACCAGAATCGGCGCCGTTTCCACCGCAATAAATAGCAGGGTGAGGAACAGGCTGGCATACAGAATGGCCATGCTTTTTTGCGTCAGGCGCGAAAGGGCATCGATTCGGGCAGCGAGGCCGTCGTAACGGTTGCGGTCGAGCGTGGCAATATTGCCCTGTGCTGTGCTGTCCAGTTGCTGGATGGCGATTTCCTTTTCCCGGATAACAGGCAGGTGCAAGGCCAGCAGCCCGTCCAGTTCGGTTTGTGCTTGCTCGGCGGCGGCTTTTTTTACCTGGTAAATGGGGCCGAGGTTGCGGTGCCGGGACCCGCCTGTGCCATCGGCTTCCTGGATAGCGACCTTGGCCAGCGAGTCGCGACTGGCAGTTTTGAGTGCAATATCCATTCGGAGCGCGGCGATCTGGCTGCGCAAATCCGTTATCTGTCCGGTATAACGGTCTTTTACTTTGTCTTCCTGCTGTTTAAAAACCTCCTGTTCCATCTGTACCAGTTCGGCACGGATTTCCTTTTCAAAAATCTTGAGTTCCAAGGGTTTGGATATGACGACTGCCAATAAAATGGCCATAACGAGCCGCGGAAAAGCCACCAGCCCGTCGCGCCACCACTTGCCCTGGCTTTTCATGCTCATGACAATGTAGTGGTCGAGGTTGAAAATCATAAGTCCCCAGACCAGTCCGAAAGCAACGGCCATCACATACGACTCGAAAACGGTGTACAAGGCGTACGAAGAAGAGAAAAACGCCAGCACGCCGGTGAAGAACACCGTTGCTCCGATGCCCATGTACTTGTTGCGGTCGGTCGGGCATTTATCGAGGACGGAAGCATCCGTGCCGGAACAAAAAAGAAAAAATTCCCCTGTTGATTTCATAGTTTTGATTGAAAGTGCCGTTGCCGAGGAGGCTGTCTCATAAGGTTGATGAAGGTTTATAAGGGTTGATAAGGGTTGATAATAGCCACTCAACGAAGTAATTTCCCTCATTTTTGGGTGCTATTATCAACCCTTATCAACCCTTATCAACCCTTATAAACCTTCATCAACCTTTTCTTTGTCCAAAGCAACTTGCTAACGCCGGAATGCCCGGAAAAATTTCGATAAGCATGGTACTTGGTTAGACCAAATACCTGCTTTAACAATATTGGGTAAAAATTCCCAAAAAAATAGTGGCAAAACAGCGTTGCGCCGTTTTGCCACCATATCCAAATCAAACTTTCGTATGAAGTTCTTTACAACAAAAAGCAAATGCTTGATTATCAACACGGATAACCAATAACTAATAACGGATAACTACTTAAAATTGCAGGTGCCACATTTTTGAATTCAGATCATCCGGGCCCTGGCGTTGAATAGCGCCCTGGTAACCAACTGCATTAAGTGACTGTTCGATGATCGGGTAGCGGAAACGAACCGGAATCTTGTTGTTGTTCTGATTGGAAGGGCCGGGTGTCAGTGCAGGAATACCTGTTCTGCGCCAGTCGAACCAAGCCTCCAGGCCCTGGAAATAGAGGGAAACCCATTTCTGGAAACCAATTTTCTGTAATTTTTCCGTTTTCGTGCCGGTATAAGCCACTTCCGGTTGTGAAAAGTAATTGGCAGGCGGTGTCAAACCGTAAAAGGCAAAAGATGCATTCACACCCTTGGCATAGTAACTAGACTCGGCACTTTCGCCAATCAACCCATTTTCAGCCGCTTCGGCCAGCAGGAATTGCAGTTCCGCATAGGTCATGATCACCCCTTTGGCAATGGTAAGTCCTTGTGTGGAAATAGCATTTTCAAAGTAGAGTTTACCGATCGGCGACTGGGACTGAGGTCCGCCGTTGTATTGCAGTGCATCCACGTCGTTCAGACCATTGGGAATACCTACATATACAGGATTTGCGCTGCCATCAGTTGCCGGAGTAGGGCGGAAGAAAATAGGCAGCCGCGGGTCGCTGAGGCCGTCCAGCGTATCCAGGAGGGTTTTGGAAGCGCGGAATTCATTAAAAGAACCGATACGGGAGGTGTGCAGCGGAAACTGGTCCGGCGCTGTGCTTTTGAAATTGTAAACGGCGTTGTCAGCAATACTTTCAAAAATTGGAAAATTCGCAGCGTCGTTCACAATACCTCTCAGGTCGGCGCCTACATCCCGTTTTTTGGAAATGCGCAACAGGTAGCGAACACGCAGGGAATTGGCCAATTTTTTCCATTTGGCCGCATCTCCGGCGTAGATCAAATCACCTGCAACCACTTCACCCGTAGTCCCAAGGATGGTATTCGCCTCTTTCAAATCATTCAGAATACCGTTGTAGATATCTTCCTGTGTATCGTATTTCGTGTAGTTGATACCTTCTTTTGCCTGAATGGCTTCAGAATAAGGTATATCTCCGTAAGCATCAGTTGCCAGGGAAAACATCCAGGCGCGCATTACCAGGGCGATACCCTTGTAGCTGTGCTCGTTCTTTTCATCACTTTGGATGATGATGTTGTTGACGTCGCGCATGTTGTCATACACATTGTTCCAGATACTGTTCAGTTCACCCCAGAGGTAACGGTCTTCATTCACGAACTGGTTTTTGGCCGTATGCTGAATAACGATATTGCCGATACCCCAGGTTTCGCCCAGCAGGGAACCGATCATATCGCGCTGGATTTGTGGCAAAAGCAGCCCCGAATTCACGGCTGTTGGGGCGTTCGGATTGGTGTTGATATCATCAAAATCCTTGGTACATCCGGCGGTAAATGCCATCAAACCACAAAGGATCAGCGATTTTATTCCTGTATATTTCATTGAATTGTTGTTGTTGTTGAAAATATTAAGTACTTATTCGTTATTCGTTATTGGTTATTGGTTATTCGTGTTGATACTCAAGCAATTGTAAAAAATTTAAGCGAAACTGATTTTGCACACTTTCTTGATTTGGACAAATTGATTGTAAATGCTTGATTAT